>CAIYOV010000237.1 GCA_903927935.1 uncultured Bacteroidota bacterium
CAACGTCTTTTTCGCAAAGACGCCAGTAAGCAGATTCTTATTGGGGACACATCAGGCAACTATCCGTTCATTGATATTGAACACATACAGAAGTTTTATGCAAAATATTATGTATCCAACAATGCAATAATTAATGCCACAGGCAATTTGGATGTTTCCCAGTTTCAGAATAAACTGGAAACCATTTTTAAGGAAATCCATAAGAACGAATTTGACCCGGAAAGAATTACAAAGATTATCGATTTTAAACCAATGGTATACACCACACAGTTTGTGGTCAACGCACCAATTGAGCAGCCACAATTCGAAATATGCTGGCAGTTTCCGGGAACACGCTCTAATGAAAAATCGAGCTACTATGGCAATCTGCTCAGCGCAATGGTCAACGACCCGAATAATTTTATTCAGGTAAAAGCGAGAAAACTCGGGTGCAAAAAATTAACTGCCGAATACGACGCGAACAACTTCAGCGGTATTTTTAAAATCACCCTTCAGCCTGATAAGCAAAAACTTTTCGAAACCTACAATTTTGTGATGAGTGAATTATTGCGCCTTAACAAAACTCTGCTCAACGAATCAATGATGAAAGTAGGAATGCTTAATTTTCAGAAAGAATACAACATCATAAAAAATTCACCTGAATACATGCCTCGGATTACCAAATACTGGGTATATGACGATGAATCTTATTACCCAAGCTTAAGCGACAGTATTTTCTTGGTTGGCGACCGCAGAATGCGCAAGTTTATTATTGAATATATCAACCAAAGTCCACACGTTACCGGTTTAATGATTAACGAAACCGACCGTGCCGATTTAAAAGTAGATTCTTTACTTCCCGATTTAGACCCATCGGTAAACAATTATGTATTTCATTACAAACCAAATGTAACGGACCTTGAAGGTGCCGATAACCTGAACATGCAAAGCAGACTGTTGCAATGGCTAACTATCAATCCTGATTTAATAGTGCAGGTAAACGGATGCTCAGACAGAAGCGAGTTTAATAAGACTAAAGACGATAGTATTCGTTTATTCATTGACTCCATCCCCACTTTTGCCAAGGTACGAGAAGACCTGATCAAAACCGGTTCGCTGCGTCCTGAGATGATGCGCGCTATGAAGATTATTAAATTCCTTTGTGACCATGGCATCGAAATGGAACGTCTGAAAGGTACCAGTATGCCTTTCACTTCAAAATCAGATGCACAGGCTTTAGAGAATATGAAATGCACTCTCACCATTGATAAAATACACAAAGCACCTTCGCTTTACGAATATCATTACGGAAAAAATATAGATAACTATGAACGGTAAATCACCTAAAGAATCAACTATTATAATGACGGAGATTGTGTTGCCGAACGACACCAATACCTTGGGCAATTTGCGGGGAGGAAAAATTTTGCACTGGATGGATATTGCTTCTGCCATCTCATCGGGTAAACATTCTAACGCGGTGGTCGTAACTGCTTCGGTAGATAACGTGTCGTTTGAAAACCCGATTAAACTGGGCGATGTGGTAACCATTACGTCAAAAGTTACCCGCGTATTTAATACTTCGATGGAAACGCATCTGGAAGTTTGGGCCGAGAATCTCCCATCCCAAACGCGCTATAAGTGCAACGAAGCATACTACACTTTTGTAGCGCTGGACAGCAACGGTAAACCCAAAAAATGTGTTCCTCTTATTCCCGAAACTGAAGTTGAAATGAAAATGTATGATTCTGCCTTAGCCCGAAGAGAACTTCGTTTAGTATTGGCAGGCAGACTAAAAATGCACGACAGCAAGGAACTGAAAAAATTGTTTGAAGCTACTAATTAGGCATTTTTTGAAATTGCCTTGTGCGCTTTGCGTTTACGAGAAGTTTTATGCTGATAATCTTTACTCATTACACTGATATTGCCATCCACTTCCAAAACTGCTAAATCAACCTCTTCAATTTTTTCTACTCCATGCTCTCGAACTGCAGCTCGCAATTCGTCCATCGTAATCATGCTCGACTGCAGGTGATTCTGTAAAACTTTACCCTGATAAATAAGCATCAGTTCATCCCCCTGTACAGCACTGCTGAACATGGGGTATTTTTTAATAGCCCATTTGAAAATGTAATTAATCACGAACAATCCGGTTGCTGCAGCCATACCACCCAGCAATGAAGTATCGGGGCCCACCATTGCATTTTGCACTGAGTTGCTGATTAGCAGAATAAAAACCAAATCAACCACGCTTAGCTGCGCCAATTCCTTTTTACCAAACAATCGGATTGCAAAAATGATGAAGAGATATATGGCAATGCTCTTCAGCGAAATAAAAAGAATCTGTGTGAGGTTAAAATCCATAGAACAAGTTTAGTTGAAATTTCTAAGCCAATAATCAGCACATGCCAACCGCCACACAAATTTTGCTTTACTCGCGTCACCTTGCTTGTATTGTTCTACAACTTCTTTCAATTTATCACCTTGGAGCCAGTGAAATTTATCGTAATCAATATCAAGTAAAAACTTTAATGGCCCGTTCAGCCATTGAACTTCGCCCGGTGTCACAAAACCTTTTTTGTCTTTACGTTCAGCAATAGCCTTTGGTAAAATCGGCTTCAGGGCTTCGCGAAGAATATATTTTGTTTCTGCTTTATCGTTGATGCGGTCTTCGCGCAAAAGGGTAAAGGCAAACTCCACCAACCGGTGGTCTAAAAACGGAACTCTCGACTCCAATGAAAATGCCATCGAGTTTCTATCCTCGTAATGCAGCAGCGTTTGCAAGGTTGAATTCATGAGCAGGTGATACAGAAAGTTATTGAACTTATCACCGGTTGCATTCGGAAAAGAAATATCCTCTACCCCGTCATTCTTAGTAAACTTATTTAGCGGTGAATACTCCATATTGTAAATCCGGTTCTCATTGCTGAAAGCACAGAAAATACTTTTCTTCAAAATATCATTCCGTTTCTCTTTGCCGTAATTCTCCATCTGCACATGCGCATCGAGCAAATGTTTAGCTTTTTTAAATTTCATGGCGCGCAAATCCTGACCGATTAACCGGTAGAAAGAATGCAGATAACCGCCTAAGTATTCATCAGAGCCTTGTCCGTCAAGCGCTACCGTTACGCCTTCGCTTTTTGCCAGCTGCATTAAAAAGTACTGCGAAATAAATGATGAACCAAGCAAAGGAACATCGCTGTGATAAGCCACCTTATGAAAGCTGTCCTGAATCTGTTGCTCGTTGGGCGAAAAATAGAACGGCTGAATGTTCGGATACTTCTTCACCACTTCGTAAACAAACGGACGCTCATCTACATCGTTCTCGTAGTAAATCGAAAACGATTTAATTTTTGACTCGGGAAACAGAGTAGAATACATGGAGGCAATAGACGAAGAATCTAATCCACCACTCAAACAGGTTCCGTTCTGCACATCGCTGCGTGAATGCAGGCTAACTGAATCTTTAAACAGCGAAAAGAATTTCTCTTTCTTTTCGTCCCAGCTTAATTTCGAAAGCGGCTGTGTAAAATCAACATCCCAGTATTTAGTGGTAGTCAGTTTTCTATTCTGCCAAACTAAATTATGCCCCGGCAACAACGATTTAAGCATGGTGTAATAAGTCTCATCTTTATACACCGCCCAACTCAACTGCAAACCGCGGTTAAATTGTTCCAGATTCAATTCCTTTTTAAAAACCGGAACTTCTTTCATGGCCTTATATTCTGAACCGAAATAAAAGCCTTCACCAAAATTGATATAGTAGAATGGCTTTATACCGAAACGGTCGCGGGAACAGAAAAGCTTCTTCTTAGTTTTATCCCAAAGAGCAAGCGCCCACATTCCCACAAACTGTTTCACACAATCTTCGCCCCAGAATTTATACGCTGCACAAACAACTTCCGAATCACCCTGTGTGCGGAACTGAAATCCCATTTTTCGGAGTTCTTCTTTTATTTCTATGTAATTATAAATCTCACCATTGAAAACAAGCACTACATCATCATACTCAAAAGGCTGGTTGGCTTCATCCGAAAGATCAATAATTTTTAACCTGTTATGGCCCAGCGCAACAATAGAATCGGTATATACATTCGTAGCCTCCGGCCCGCGATGTAATATCTTACCAAGCATCTTATGGGTCAGCTCCCGCTTAGCATCATCATCAAATCTCGAATTAATAAAGCCGGCAATTCCACACATGGCGCTAAATTAAAAAAGCTGTGCTGCGGTTATGAGCGCAGCACAGATATAAATTCCAAATCCCAAATTCAAAATACTTAAAACCCATCCCCATCCAACAAATTACCCAAACCTCCCAGCACACTTCCCTCCTCTTTACGGCCCCCGGTTTGCGGAGCGTATTGATAAATACGGGAAGCTA
>CAIYOV010000238.1 GCA_903927935.1 uncultured Bacteroidota bacterium
CACACTTTGCTCTGGCAGCCTTTCACTAAAAAATCACCGGTCATGTATTTGGTATCGAGCGGAGGAAGTTTTTTGCCCAAGTCAATTATATATTCATACTTATCCATCTGGTCATCGAACAGGTCGAACTCTTCGGCTATTTCATTTTCAATTTCTGCTATTGATTTCATAAAACAAAAATAGAATTAGAACGCGGATGACGCAGATTTAGCAGATAAAACGGATTTTGTATTTAAGTCCCCTTTAGGGGATTTAGGGGATTAGGAAAGAACTTTAATCGCACGTTTCAGTGCGTTTACGGTTACATCAATTTCCTCTTTGGTATTATAAAAAGCAAACGATGCACGACAGGTGCCTTCAATTTTCAATCTGTCCATGAGCGGCTGACAGCAATGATGACCGGTGCGGATGGCAATGCCTTGCTGGTTGAGAAGAACGCCCAAGTCGTAAGGGTGAATATCGTTTACCAGGAAAGAAATAACAGAAGCCTTTTCTTTAGCTGTTCCTACAATACGCAAACCTTCAACTTCTGAAAACTTATGGGTTCCGTATTGCAGTAGTTCGTCTTCGTAAGCAGCAATTTTATCTAAGCCAATTTCATTGATGTAATTCAAAGCAACCCCTAAAGAGATTCCTCCTTCAATATGCGGAGTGCCTGCTTCAAATTTATAAGGCAAATCGTTGTAGGTAGTTCCGGCAAACGAAACACTTTTTATCATTTCGCCACCGCCCATGTATGGTGGCATGGCTTCCAATAATTTCTCTTTGCCATAAAGAATTCCGATACCGGTTCCTGCAAAAACTTTATGTCCGCTGAAGCCGAGGAAATCGCAATCCAAATCTTTTACATCTACTTTTTTATGTGGCAGTGCCTGCGCTCCGTCAATAAAAACTACGGCACCAACTTTATGTGCCTCGCGAATAACTTCTTTAACCGGATGAATTGTACCAAGCGCGTTTGAAATGTAGGCAATGGAAACAATCTTTGTTTTCTCTGAAAGTAGTTTCAGGTATTCTTCAAAAATTATTTCACCGGAGTCTGTTATCGGAATTACACGAAGCGTTGCCCCTTTATCTTCGCAGAGCATTTGCCAGGGAACGATATTGCTGTGATGTTCCATTTCGCTCACAATAATTTCGTCACCTGCTTTTACATTTTGTCTTCCGTAAGTAGAAGCAACCAGATTCACCGCCTCTGTAGTGCCGCGGACAAAATTTATTTCGCGTTCACTTGCGTTTAGGTGTTGAGCAACAGTTTTTCTGGCGTCTTCATATTTCTCGGTAGCCAACTGTGCCAGATGATGTGCCCCGCGATGAATGTTGCTGTTGTATTGCTCGTAATAATCTTTAATGGCATTAATAACGGCTAACGGTTTCTGTGAAGTAGCAGCGTTATCGAAATAAACAAGCGGTTTGCCATTTACATTTTGATGCAGAATAGGAAAATGTGCGCGTATGGAAGAGTTCATCAGAAATTCACTTTTAATTCATCTTTCAACCGGTCGCACAAAAACTGACGGATTGGTTTGCTGTGCACGTGCTCAATTACTTCGTGTGCAAATGCGTAAGTAAGAATTTGAGTGGCTTCTTGTTTGGTAATTCCTCTTGCTCTTAAATAGAAAAGTGCATTCTCATCTAATTGCCCCACAGCAGCACCATGACTGCACTTTACATCATCTGCAAAAATTTCTAACTGAGGTTTTGAGTTGATGCTTGCCTCATTAGAAAGCAGCAATGCTTTGCTTGATTGAAACGCATTTGTTTTTTGTGCATCAGGCTTTACAAAAATCTTCCCGTTAAAGACACCGGTTGACTCATCGTCTAATACCCCTTTGTATAACTGGTTGCTGGTGCAGTTGGGCGAAATATGATCCACCAGAATATGATTGTCAATATGAGCGGTTTCTTTTCCAAAATACAAGCCGTTTAAATCGGCATGCGAGTTTTCGCCAATTAAGCGGGCGGTAACGTTATTTCTAATTAATGCCTTACCGGTTCCGGTGTTAGGCGAAGAGAATGTAATAGTTGCTGCGCTGAATTTTCCATCGCGTTCTACCTGTGCTTCGAGTGTATCAACACCAATGGCATTACTTACTTCTAATTGAAGTTTAACTATATCAATTGAAGCATTTTTGCCCACATAAACTTCTGAAACATGATTGTATTGAACTGAAATGTTACTGGCGTTTCTGAAATCTTCGGCTAACTGAATAGATGCACCATCTTCCAGAATCACCAGACTTCTGGTTTGCGCAAAGGCATTCACATCAGAAGCCGTAAAGAAATATTGAATATAGATGGGTTCATCTATCAATACATTTTTTTGAATGTGAACGAAGGCCCCATCGTTTACAAATGCAGTATTCAGAGCGGCAAAATGCTCTTCGCTATAATTGACAAGTTTGCCGAAATATTTTTCTACTAATGAACTATTCGAAGTAAACGCCTCCTTTAAACTGCAAACAGTTAACCCCTTCATTTGGGGAACAATACTTAACTCAGAATGAAAAACGCCATTCAGAAAAATGATGCGAAAAGAGTAAGGAGGTAAACTTGAAATGTAATTTTTTACAGCAGTATTTACCTGCGAATCAACCGGTGTGAGCGAAAGCTGTTCGTTCAGCTTTGTTTTGATGTTGGTGTATTTCCATTCTTCGTGACGAGAAGATGGAATGCCAAGTTTTTCGAAGGCAGTAAATGCATTCTTTCTTAACTCAGCAACATTTGTATTTCCAATTAAAGCAAACTGCTTTGCTATGTTTTCAGTAAAACTCATTTTATACCAGTTCGCTGTTTTCTTCTTTAATCCAATCGTAGCCCTGCTCTTCTAATTTCAGCGCAAGTTCTTTTCCTCCGCTCTTTACAATTTTGCCTCCGTACATAACATGCACATAGTCCGGTACGATGTAATTGAGCAAACGCTGATAGTGTGTGATAACCAGGAAACTTCTGTTGGCATCGCGGAGTTTATTTACACCATTGGCTACTATGCGAAGTGCGTCAATATCCAAACCGCTATCGGTTTCATCGAGCAAGCAAAGAGCCGGTTCCAGCATGGCCATTTGAAAGATTTCATTTCTCTTTTTCTCTCCACCGCTGAATCCTTCGTTCACCGAGCGGCTGCTGAATTCTTTATTCATTTCAACCAGTGCCATTTTCTCACGCATCAGTTTCAGAAAATCTTTTGCATCCATTGGTTCTAAGCCCTGATGCTTTCTCTTAGCATTAACTGCCGCTTTCATGAAATTGGTGGTGCTCACTCCCGGTATTTCAACCGGATACTGGAATGCGAGAAATATTCCTTCACGTGCACGCTCATCGGCACTCATGTCGAATAAATTCTTGGCGTTGAAAATTACTTCACCGGAAGTAACTTCATACTCCTCTTTACCCGCAAGCGTGGAGGCGAGCGTTGACTTACCTGTTCCGTTAGGGCCCATGATGGCGTGAATCTCACCGGCTTTAATTTCAAGGTTGAAGTCCCTGAGAATCTGCTTTCCTTGTATGGATACGTTTAGATTTTTGATGCTTAACATTCTTCTTCTTTTTTCTTTTTGTTGGTTGTTTTATTTCGTCTGATGCATAAGCATCTTTTCTTAATTCTTCGTAAATCGGTTTCAATACTCTCGTATAAATCGTTTTACCTGTTTTGTAAGCGCGGTATAATCTGAGAATCATATGGCTTGATTTTCCGCAAAAATACTTAACCCACGCTACCTTCCAGACTGATTGATAACAGTTTTTGCGCTTCTACCATAAACTCCATCGGTAACTGCTTGAAAACCTCTTTGCAGTAACCGTTTATAATCATGCTCACCGCTTCTTCGTTGCTTAAGCCCCGTTGATTGCAATAGAAAAGCAAATCTTCACCAATCTTCGAAGTTGTTGCTTCATGCTCCACCCTTCCGGTTTTGTTTTTTATTTCAAGGTAAGGGAACGTGTGTGCGCCACATTTATCGCCAATCAATAAACTATCGCACTGCGAAGAGTTGTAGGCATTATCTGCCGTTTTATGCACCTGCACGAGACCACGATAAGAATTCTGCGATTTACCTGCTGAAATTCCCTTGCTCACAATACGGCTCTTAGTGTTCTTGCCTATGTGAATCATCTTTGTTCCGGTATCGGCCTGCTGATAGTTGTTGGTTACTGCTACTGAGTAAAACTCTCCTATAGAATTTTCTCCCTTCAAAATACAACTTGGATATTTCCAGGTAATAGCACTTCCTGTTTCTACCTGTGTCCAGCTAATCTTCGAATTCTTTCCCCTGCACATTCCGCGCTTGGTAACGAAATTGTAGATACCGCCTTTGCCTTCTTTATCACCGGGATACCAGTTCTGAACGGTTGAATATTTTATCTCGGCATTATCCAGCGTAATCAATTCCACCACTGCCGCGTGCAATTGGTTTTCATCGCGCATAGGAGCGGTGCAGCCTTCTAAGTAACTCACATAGCTTCCTTCATCGGCAATTATGAGCGTGCGCTCAAACTGACCGGTGTTCTCTGCATTAATACGGAAATAAGTAGAAAGCTCCATAGGGCAACGAACGCCTTTGGGTATGTAAACAAAACTTCCATCGCTGAACACTGCGCTGTTCAAAGCGGCATAATAATTATCGCGTTGAGGCACTACACTGCCTAAGTATTGTTTAACCAGTTCGGGTTGTTCGCGGATAGCTTCTGAAATAGAGCAGAAGATAATTCCTTTCTCTTTCAGCGATTCGCGAAAGGTTGTGATTACGCTCTCGCTGTCCATTACATAATCAACTGCCACACCGGCTAACAGTTTCTGCTCCTGAATAGGGATGCCGAGTTTATCGTAGGTAGCACGAATTTCAGGGTCAACATCATCTAACGAGTTGATGACCTTTTTCTTCTTCTGCGCTGCGTAATAAATAATGCTCTGGAAATCTATTTCAGGAAAATGAACATTCTGCCATTTAGGTTGCTCCATCTTTAACCAGGCACTATAAGCCTTCAATCGCCATTCGAGCATCCATTCGGGTTCGTTCTTTTTGGCAGAAATAAAGCGCACTGTCTCTTCACTTAAACCAATGGCAGCAAACTCCTGCTCAATGTTGGTGGTAAAGCCATACTTGTAGTCGTTGGCTACTACTTCGTCAATTATTTTATCGTTGTCGGCCATATATTATGAGAGGGCAAATGTAATCGCTTTTTTGATAGTTTAGATAGTGTCTAAATAAAGAAAATACGATAAAATGCTTAATCTTTATGCAAAAGTAACGAATTGCGGAGAGGCGGGAAAGGATAAATTGGAACGAATTAATTTACTTGCTCTAAATGTCATGCTGAGCGTAGTTGAAGCATTGTATTCACCCTTCGACTCCGCTCAGGGTGACATTTGAATTTAGTAGTTCCTCCTCCGTTCCGCGCAAAGCTGCGGAACACCTCCTCCTAAGGAGGACAAATACATTTAAAACGCTAAAGCTTCTTCTTTTCGAAGCGGGCCTTCATTTTTGGTTATAGTCAGCGCAGGAACTCTTATCCTGATGACTTTGTGTCATTCGCCTTACAGGATTCCTGCCGAAACGATATCCGTATCAAATGAAAATTAAGGACATTTGATACAGCTATGGTTGCCGCTTGGCGGGGTTGCGTAGCAATAAGCGCCACACTTCCATGGTGCACTACTCGGGCAACCTGTTGGAGTGCAGCCACCACCACCACCACCGCCACCGGCACAACAATAAACTCCACCGGCACTCGGAGCACTGCAATTTCCAATCGGTGTTGTAGTGCATGAGGAACCTGCAGAGCAGGGACCATAACACTTTCCATCGTTACCCATGCAAGAGCCCGAAGTGCATACCTTTTGTTTTTGGCAACCACCCATAACTGCTGCCACCGTCATAGCGAATAAAGTAATACCCAGGCCTACCGGTAAAACAAACTTCAAAAATTGAGTTTTCATATAATTACTATTTAGGTTATCATTTAATTTTTGTTCAGGTCAATAGTTCATTTTTTTAAATATAAATGGCGAAGGCAATTCCGATTCTATCACCACCTTCACCGTGTCATGCTCTACATAAAAAGCGGTGGGGTACGATTTTGTCAACTCGTCCATTTCTTTGCCCGTTAAATCTTTAATTACAAAGTCAGGTTTAAAATTGTTTTCAAAAATCAGCTTGTCTTTTGGTTCGCCAGCGGCAAAAACCACCAGGCTGTCAACCGTATTCGTATTCTTAAACTGCCGTAAGTTTTCAATCGAATTCCAGCAGTAAGGGCAGGTGTATGAAAAACAAAAAACAAGGTAACGCCTGCCGGTTGATGTTTGAATATATTTTGAAAGCGGAGTGTTGGTGATGTGTTTATTCTGAAATTTATTGCTTTCAGGTTTAGCCATTAAAAAGTTAGGTGTACTATAAGTAAACCCGGCTATGAATATGGCAACTGCCATTACAAATAGTATCAAATTCTTTTTCCAGTCAGCAACTTCAGTCTTTGCTTCCTTTGCATACTTAAGCCATACGATAAGCGACATGCCTATTAAAATAAAATTGCGGATAAATGAAAATACAGGAGGAAGACTGCTCCGTTCAACAGTGCCAAAACATCCGCAGTTATTTATTCCGCGAACAAAGTGAGCATAAGCAAAGGCACCTGTAAAGACCGCCAGCAGGAGTAAGGATATAAATGCATCTCTTTTGGGATTGATAAGCAGAACTAACGACAAACCCAGTAATATTTCTGCCAGCACAATAACCGGTGCCAAAATCATTAAATAGCTTAAGCCATAATCTGCTATCAGGTTGCTGAAAGCTGCGGTGTTAATTACTTTACCCGCTCCGGAGATTAGAAAGAATATTCCGATGATGATGGTATAAATATTTAAGATTTTCTTATCGAACATTTTATTGCCTATTACTTTAAATTCTTTTTAAAAAGCTCTTACCGCTCGAACCCGCATTGCGCTAGATTTATCCTCGCCCGCTGTAAGACATCCGGCAAAATTAAACCCCAAGGCACCGAATTGAGCATATTCCGTGGAACTCCAATAACGTTCATTTGCAAATCCAATAACGGTTCCTGCCTGCTTTTGGGTACATAGTTTCTGAATCTCTACGTAAGACGGCAGAAACCAATCACTGTAGCTTCCCAGCACCAATGTATCACACAAATAGGCTGCATAATTTCCTGGCCCTAATGCTGCTATTATAAAGTTTGTATTTGCCTGCCCCGAAGTTCCGGTAGCTGTTGTGGTTATTGAATTATTGCCCCAATTAATTCCGGTGCTCTGGTCTGTTGGTGCAGCAATTAATCCATGCTGGCCAGAATTATCTACAAAAAATATAGTGCCACCACCATAGCTTTCTCCAATTGTATGGTAAAGGCAGGAACCATCGTTCTCATTTGCAATAGCATTATAATTGTAAGCTGTTGGGTCGTTACATCCGGAAATAGTTTTCTTACAACCACCTGCCACTATTAATAAACCAGCAACTATCAAAAACTGATAAATCGAAAGTTTTGTTTTCATATGATTTGCTTTAGCAGTTATTTTATTTCATACGTATGTTATCAATATCGAAAGTGCAGCCGAGACCCGCTACCCAAACTTTAAAAGTTAGTTTACCTACAGGCTGAGTGGAAGAGGGTAACGCTACTGCAAAGTTTTTCCTTTGCTCTATAATGGGAGCCTCGTTGCCAAAGTGCCTCGACCATAATGTATCTGTTCCGTTACCGGTAAAGAACAAAGCATAGTCTATTGTGCCGCCTGTTGCGTAAATGTTGTGAGTATCTATAACATAGTCAAACACGATACTATCAGAATGGCTGATGTCTACATCGTTCTGATAAATACTGGCGTTAGAAGAATAGAAGTTATTGGAGCAAGCACTCTCAATATGCATGTATTTATAGCCTGAGGTTGGCATAAAACCGGTTCCGGTTAAATAGGAGCAATAGCCATTTTGCCCCTGCACAATTTGCCATCCCCCATAATCCTCTTCAAAACTGGGGTTAACCGGACCCTGAAAAGGAATCACCATACAACTTCCATCATCTGCAGTGGCCGCAGGGTTATAATTAGTAGCCGATGCATTGGTGCAACCTTTAGTTACCTCTTTTTTGCAACTGCCGGTTGCAATTGTAAGTAAGAGTATAATTGCTAAGAGCGGGGATAAAGTTTTCATTTTGATTGGATGTTTTTTTATTTCATGCGTATGTTGTCTATTCCAAATGCACCATAGCCCATAGTCAGACTATTTGCTCCCGGATTAATAGTCGATATTTTAAATGTCAGTTTGCCAACGTCAGCTAAAGAAGCGGGTAGAGCAACGGCAAAATCTTTTTTCTGTAGTGCCGTATTGGTTCCTGAGGCAAATGTTTTACTCCACAGCGTATCGGTGCCGTTTCCCGTAAAAAACAACTCTAACGCCACCTGGTTTTGTGCCTGAAGAGAGTAATCGAAAATCAGGCTATCCGAATGGCTAATGTCAATATTATTCTGAAACATTGTACCATCGTTATAACTCCAGTTGTTACTAGTACTGGTACTCATTTGCATATACTTGTAACCGGCAGTTGGCATAAAACCTGTACCGGTTGCAAAACTAAAACTGGTAAGCGAGCCTTGCGTAAATTGCCAACCATCATAGTTTTCAAAACTGGGGTTAACCGGACCCTGAAAAGGAATCACCATACAACTTCCATCATCTGCAGTGGCCGCAGGGTTATAATTAGTAGCCGATGCATTGGTGCAACCTTTAGTGACCTCTTTTTTGCAACTGCCGGTGAGCATTGTTAAACCGGTTGCGATTATTAATAGAGAAATAAAATATTTCTTTTTCATACCATTCTTTTACGCAACAAAGCTAAGTGGAGGCCAGGCGTACCTATATGACATCAGTCACATTAAATAGTGATAAATGATATACTATCCCGACTTATAAAATGGTATGAATTATGCTAAAAAACACCTTGCTGCTTTAATAAAACGCGAAAGCCCCTTCTTTTCGAAGCGGGCTTTCATTGTTGGTTATAGTCCGCATGGGAACTTATACCTTGATGACTGTAGGTCATTTGTTTGAATATTTACATGATTATTAAATAAGCTATGCATCATCTTACAATGATGAACAGCGGTTCACTGGGCGTCCCTGCCTCCTCACGACCAAGAGCTATCACTTTAACCCACATTTTAGTGCCGGGTTCAAAGCTGCCTATCTCCTTGTGAGTTTTGGTGGTTATCCATTTAGGTTCCTGTTTGGTAAAATCCGGATCGGGCGAAGCCAGCATAACGTATATCACCGCGTTATCGGCTTTGTCGAAATCCACTCTTATTTTACCGCTTACAGAGCCATCGCTTAGGCGAACGTTTGTTACCTGACCCGCAGTGTTGCTGTGCGGTGTTTTTGGTTTCGCTGTATCGAAACCACTGCCGATTATTATTTCGGCATTACCACCGCTGGCTTCCTGCACGTACGCTGACAACTGACTGAACATCACCAGCAGCTCTTTTATGCGCAGTTTCATCGCTGGCACTTTGTTTTTATCGCGGCCTCGCGAATCGTTATACGCAGTTTCGAGTGCCACTATAGCTCCGTCCACTATGGTTAATGCTGGAACGGGTGTTGCACAGTCAGGGTTGCCCGTCAACTTGTTTTTAATTTTACGCGCACGCTCTATTTGCTCCGGAACCGTTAAACTGTTAAAGCCTATTTTTACTTTACTCATATGTTTAAGGTTTTAGATTGTTACGAAATATCCCGCAGGGGGAATTTGTCTTCAGTTTTTGGTGGACGATTCGCATCGTGCGCATTTGCTGCCTAAGAGGACCTTCACCTCTTTTGTGTTTCATAAAATTTGATTTAAGTGAACAATACATATAAGCGCTTTTTTTGCCTCATCCGTCCTTCAGACACCTTCTACATTAAATGGAGAAGGGAAAAAGAACCGGTGATTTATTATAAGAACGATTTTTTTTGAAGTTGTAGGCAATTGTCACTGAATTGAAAAAAATCAGTATCAGACTTAGCCAATGAAATAATTGCTTCATAATGCAAGCGAAAGTTTTGATAGTTACTATCATAGTATAAATAGTTATTGTGAAAGTTTAGATTGGTCAAGTCAAAGTTTGGACTAGTCAATTGAATGTTTGGATTAGTCAAGTCAAAGTTTAGACTGGTCAAGTGAATGTTTGGATTTGTCAATTGAATGTTTGGACTATTCAAGTCAAAGTTTGGACTGGTCAAGTGAATGTTTGGATTTGTCAAGTCAAAGTTTGAATTAGTCAAGTCAAAGTTTAGACTAGTCAAGTGACAGTTTGGACTAGTTAAGTGAAAGTTTGGATTAGTTAAGTGAAAGTTTGGACTGGTCAAGTGAAAGTTTGGCTACAAAACCCAAAGCTATCATTGGTAAAATTCCAACTTTTACTTTTGTTAAAACGGTGTGGGAGAGGAGTAAAAGAGGTCTTTTTCTACCTTACTAAAGTGAGGTTTCCCTTTTCTTCAATAAACTTATTGGCATGCGCCTCATCTTTAACCTTTAGTATATACACATAAACACCTATGGGCTGTGCAATGTCCTGATAAGTGCCGTTCCAGCCGCTATCCCAATTATCGCTTTCAAAAACTTTTTCGCCCCAGCGGTTATAAATGCTCAGCGAAATTAACTGCACCTGTCCCCTTAATATGGCATGGAAAACATCGTTAACCCCATCGCCATTGGGCGAAAAAGCGGTTGGCACCAGCCATTCAGGTTTAGGCTGCACCAGCACTTTAGCAGTAACCGTATCGGTGCATCCTCTTACCGAAGTTGCCGCAACGGTGTATAGCGTAGTAACTGCGGGGGTAACCGTAACCGTTAAGCCGGCAGAATCGGTAAAAGTTACAAATGGCGACCAGACAGCCGATAATACACCGGTGCCGTGAACCTGCAGGGTAACTTCGGTGCCGCTGATAACCACGGCATCGGGCTGCGCGCTAACGGTCACCGTAAAATTATCTAAAGGCACAGTGGCCGTTAAAGTTGCCGAGCAGCCTGCCGCATCGGTAACGGTTACCGATGCCGGACCAACATTGAGCGTGCCGGCATTTTGAGTAGTTTCTCCATCGCTCCATATAAAAGTGTAAGGCGCTGTGCCGCTTAACGGTTGTATGGATACGCCACCATCTGCCACCGAAGGGCAGGCCGGTGTTATTTGCTGTAGGGTAACCGAAACAGGCGGAAACGAAGCTACGGTTACAGACTGAGTGATGGTGCAATTGTGAGCATCGGTAACGGTAACGGTGTAATTACCGGCAGTAAGTGCCGCCACAGAATCGGTAACGCCACCGGTTGACCAGTTGTAGCTGAAAGGGGACGAGCCACCGGTTACACTTACCACGGCACTGCCGCTGTTTGGCGGAACACATAAGGCTGCATGCGAATTTGCCGGTGCACTTAAGGCGGCAGGCTGGCTTACGGTTGCGCTGGCACTTGCCGAGCAAAAGTTAGCATCGGTTACCGTAACGGTAAAGTTGCCCACTGCAATACCTGTGATGGTATCGGTGGTAAGTCCGTTGCTCCACAGGTAGCTGTAAGGTGTTTGCCCACCGGTTGCTACTGCCCATGCCGCACCGGTGGCGGTGCCAAAGCAAAGCACACTGTCGGCATTGGCAGTTGCCTGCAAAGCGGGTATCTGAATAATTTGTGTAGCGGCTGTGGCGGTGCATCCGTTGTTATCGGTTACGGTAATAGAGTAAGCTCCCGGTGCAAGGCCCGTAATGGTATCGGTGCTTTGATTGGTGCTCCACAGCAGAGTGTAAGGAGGCGTTCCGTTAGCTACGTTAACCCATGCGGAACCGGCATTGGCACCGGCACAGGGGTTGTTGAATGAATCTATGTTCACCTGTATGGCCACCGGTTGGGTAACCACGATGTTTCGGGTTACCGTAACTCCGTTTATATCAACCAACGTTAGTGTGTAGGTTCCTGCGCTCAGGTTATTGAGCGATAACTGTGGAGTGGTATCGAGGGTAACCAAAGGAGGATAAGTGCGGTATTTACGTACCCGGACGTTATCGTACCAACCTTGTGAGTTATCGCAGTCGCCACCGTTTGTTTGAAAGGCTAAAGCCGTACTGCCCACCGAAACCGCAAAAGCCTGCGAAGTACTGGTAGCCCAGGCAGTAGTATTTGTGGCGCAACTGCCGCCCTGACTAACGCTTTGACCGGTTCCTAAATACACGCCATCGGCATAAGCCTGATTGTTGGTACCGGTGCCGCCCGAACAAAAACCATATAAACTTACGGCTGCGCGGTTTTCGTAATCAATCACCAGCGAATCGTTCACCATAGGCACCGTGCGGGTTACCCGCGAACCGGCTCCACTGTAAGGTGGGGTAAAACAACTGGAAGCACCGGTAAGATAAAGGCTGTAAGCAGGAGAGAAGGACTGGGTATTGGTAGCAGAAGAAGCGCAGCTTTCACCGGCTACATCAATATTGATACAGGTACCTGCCCATGCAGCGATATTACCGGTGTCGAAGTTGTCGAAGAATTCGAAAGTGGTAACCGGATTGCTTTGCGAAACCACCGCATTGCCGCAATACGAAAGATAAAACACCGATGTGCCCGAAGGAATGGCAGGAACACGCACCCAAAAGGTAGCGGTTGTTGGCGTAGGGAAATCGGTCAGCCAGAAGGGATAAGCATTGCCTGCAGAATCAATAAAAACAATATCCGAAAAATTGGCGTTGATACCCGTTGCCAGCGTTACATCTACGCGCACCTGAAATTGCGAGAGTGCACTGCCGGGATTATTAAGGTTTACTGCATATGTGCAGGTACCGGTAGCATAACCGCTTACTCCGTTGCTCCAGGTGTATTTAACCGGTCCGGGTCCCCCGGTAATGTTATAGCGTATGGAGCCATTGGTGCCGCCATTGCAGGTTACGTTGCTTATCAGCACGCTGGCGGTATCTACCTGCGCTTTAGTACTGCCTATAAGGCAAAAGGATATAATACCAATAAAAAAAACGCGAAAAAATCTTAGCATGCTGAATTAGATTGGCTAAAGATAATTTTTTCAGCACAATCTTATTCGTTATTAATTGCACAAGTAATTGAACTAAGTTTTACAGATTCACTTAAAATATTTTCGATGCGCACCGTTGCCCTGCTTATTGCCAGTAACATCTTTATGACATTTGCCTGGTATGGCAATTTAAAATTTAAAGAGCTGCCTTTGTGGAAAGCTATTTTAATAAGCTGGGGCATTGCCTTCTTTGAGTATTGCCTGATGGTGCCCGCAAATCGCGGAGGATATTTTAGCGGAACATTCTCTGCCGCACAATTAAAAATTACACAGGAGGTGGTTACACTTATTGTGTTTGCCCTGTTCTCTGTTTTTTATTTAAAAGAGGGATTGCGGTGGAACTATGCGGTGAGTTTCTTTTTTATTCTATGTGCTGTATTCTTTGCCTTCCGTAAATTTGAATGAGTTGAATAAAATTTCTTTTAAAGAGACATTTCTGTTTTGGCTTAAACTGGGGTTCATCAGTTTTGGAGGACCTGCCGGGCAAATTGCCATTATGCACGAATACTTAGTGGAGAAAAAGAAATGGATTTCGGAAACTAAATTTCTGCATGCGCTTAACTATTGCATGTTGCTGCCCGGTCCCGAGGCGCAGCAACTGGCTACTTACACCGGTTGGCTGATGCACGGAACTATAGGTGGAATTGTTGCCGGGTTGCTTTTTATTCTTCCATCGGTTTTTATTTTACTCGGGCTTAGTATGCTGTATGTTACCTTTGGTAAAACCGCTATAGTTTTTGCTATGCTCAACGGCATTAAACCGGCTGTGGTGGCTATTGTGTTTCTGGCTTTGCTTAAAATAGGAGAGAAGGCGCTGAAGAAAAAGGTAGATTATCTGTTTGCGCTCGCTTCGCTGATCGCCCTATTAATATTTAAAGTTCCCTATCCTTTGGTGATTCTGGGAGCTATTATACTGGGCTTTGTTTATTTAAAACTGTTTGAAAAGAAACATGCAAATGCCGATAAGGGCAAGAGTACGAATACCGATGAATCGGGATATCTCATCAACGCGAACACTGTCATTGAACACACACGGTTCAATAGAAATAAATTCATTGCCACCATTATCATTTTTGTTTCGCTTTGGGTAATACCGGTTGTCCTGTTTTATTTTTTTAGTGCCGATTTTGTTTTCTGGAAACAGCTTTCGCTTTTCTTTACCAAGGCAGCTCTGGTTACTTTCGGGGGTGCTTACTCGGTGCTGCTTTATGTTTCGCAGATAGCAGTAGAGAAAATGAACTGGCTCACCCACGCTGAAATGATTGATGGTTTGGCACTTGGTGAAACCACACCCGGTCCGCTGATAATGGTGTTGGTATTTGTTGGGTTTATGGGTTCGTATAAGCATTTTAACCTGTCGTTGTTTTTGGGAAGTGTGGGCTTGCTGGCTACTACCTTTTTTACATTTCTTCCATCGTTTGCTTTTATTCTTTTAGGCGCTCCGCTTATCGAAAAAACACAGGAGAATAAATTTGTAAAACAGTGTTGGGGTTTGTAACGGCAGCAGTGGTGGGGGTTATTGCCAATCTGCTTTTGTTTATGCTCAAAACTATTTACGATGTTTTCTGTAACCGCGAAGCAGCCGATAACCCCGATTATCTTCCGTTCATCTGGATATTAATTTCGGTGATAGCCATGAAGAAATTCAATGTGAATATGATTCTCTGGATTTTAATCAGCGCTGTTTTTGGGTTTTTGTTTTATGGGTTGTAAGTTTATTTACAAAATTTTAATACACTCCCTTCGTCATCATTTCTACATTCGTATTTATTATTAAAAACAAAAACAGAACATGAGAAGCAATCACGAAATTGACTACCGCATTTTTGGAGAAGAAATGCAATGCGTAGAAATTGAACTGGATCCGCAGGAAACAGTAATAGCCGAAGCCGGTGCCTTTATGTATAAAGAGCAGGCTGTTCAAATGCAAACCATTTTTGGCGATGGAAGCAACAGCGGTGGCGGAGGATTGATGGGTAAACTGCTTGGTGCAGGAAAAAGATTACTGGTGGGCGAAAGTCTATTTATGACCGCCTTTACACACATGGGCAGCGGAAAAGCAAAAGTGGCTTTTGCATCGCCTTATCCGGGCAAAATTATTCCGCTCGATTTGCAGCAACTGGGTGGAAAAGTAATTTGTCAGAAAGATGCTTTTCTGTGTACCGCTAAAGGTGTGAGTGTAGGCATTGAGTTTCAGAAAAGATTGGGCACAGGTTTGTTTGGTGGCGAAGGTTTTATTATGGAGAAGCTGGAAGGTGACGGAATGGCTTTTGTGCATGCAGGCGGACACATTATTGAGCGCGAATTAGCACCCGGAGAGGTTTTGCATATTGATACCGGTTGTATTGTTGCTTATACCCAAAACGTTGATTTTGATATTCAAATGATAGGCGGCATTAAGAATACGATCTTCGGTGGCGAAGGCGTTTTTTTTGCTGTGTTGAAAGGACCCGGTAAAGTTTGGCTGCAAACATTGCCTATCTCTCGCTTAGCTTCCCGTATTTATCAATACGCTCCGCAAACCGGAAGCCGTAAAGAGGAGGGAAGTGTACTGGGAGGTTTGGGTAATTTGTTGGATGGGGATGGTTTTTAGACATTTTGAATTTGGGATTTGGAATTTATATCTGTGCTGCG
>CAIYOV010000239.1 GCA_903927935.1 uncultured Bacteroidota bacterium
AGCTGGCAGTAATCACTTCGTCACCAGGTAGGTAACCAAGCGCCATCATAGCTATTTGAAGTGAATCGGTTCCATTAGCGCAACTGATAACATGTTTTGCTCCAAGGTATGCGGCAAGATTTTCTTCAAACCTTTTTACCTGCGGACCTTTAATAAATTGAGTGGAGTTGATTACTTCGTCAAGAGCGGCATCTAACTCTCCTTTCAAACGCTCGTATTGCGTTTTCAAATCAACCATTTTTATTTCCTTCACTTGCGTCATTTTTGGGCGCGTGAAAATAATACTTTTGCGCTTTCACCGTTTATAGCATCCATGAAAACAAATTCCCGTGCTTACTCTCAAATCATACTACTAGTAATGATCCTGGCTGGAACTTTTGTGAATGCACAAAAAACAGAGGAAGGAAAAAGAAAGAAGAAACATTTTGAGCCAAACAATGCAATTATCTTAGCTCCCATATACACTGCTCAATTTCCATTTGGTAACGTGGGTGACCGGTTTGGCTTTAACTCGCTTTTCGGAATACACATTGCTTACAAAACGAAAAAGAACTGGATTGTTGGCGGAGAAGGAAGTTTTCTTTTTGGAACAACTGTGCGCGAAAATTATGTGCTCAATAATATCTCTCTGCCAAGCGGACAACTCATTGGTCAGAACAACGATCTAATCAGACCGAAACTTCAGGAAATGGGTGCAAGTTTGAAATTTACATTTGGAAAAGTAGTTCCGCTCAGCGAGAAATACCCTGATGCGGGTTTGCTTTTCTTAACCGGTTTCGGTTTTTTATCACATAAAATTGCAATCAATGTAAAGTCTTCCTCGCTGCCACAGTTGGATAAAACATATAGGAAAGGTTATGACCGGATGGCAAACGGCCCGGTAATTTCGCAATTCATTGGCGGCCTATTTATGGCGCGTAGAAAATATGTGAGTGCTTATGCGGGTTTGCAGTTTGATGTTGCATTTACGCGAGGAAGAAGACCTTACGATTTTTATTCATTGCAAACGATGCACGACAAGCGCATAGATATGTTTCTGGGAATAAGAGTAGGTTGGATTATACCGGTGTTTACACAAACCAGTGAAAAGGAGTATTTCTATTACTAATAATTTGCGCAGAAATTAATTGAATGCAAACCATCAGCATCCTACTTTACAACCTCATTCTATATTTTTATCGGTTCGGAATTTATTTCACTTCGTTCTTCAACAAAAAAGCAAAGTTATGGATTGACGGAAGAAAGCAGTGGCAATCAGGATTGAGAAAAATTGAAGGGAAGAAAGGAAAACGAATTTGGTTTCATTGCGCCTCACTAGGAGAGTTTGAACAGGCGCGACCGGTAATTGAAAAACTACGAAGCGAAAGAAAGAACGATATTATCATTGTTTCATTCTTCTCTCCTTCCGGTTATGAGATTCGGAAAAACTACGAGCATGCAGACCTTGTTACTTATCTCCCACTTGATACAAAAACAAATGCAAAAGAATTTATCAGCATCGTCAATCCCGATTTAGTACTGTTTGTAAAATACGAATTCTGGTTTAATTATATCAATGAATTGAAGAAGAAAAACATTCCGGTTATTCTTTTCTCATCGACATTTCGGCAAAATCAAATTTTCTTTCGCTGGCATGGAATGTTGTTTCGAAGTATGCTTAAAATGTTCAGCAAAATTTTTGTTCAGAATATTGAGTCTAAAGAATTTCTTCAAAACATTTCAGTTGAATCGAATGTATCTTTTGACACACGCTTCGATCGCGTTAACCAGATTGCTCAAAACAAAAAGTCATACCCGGCTGTAGAAAAGTTCAAAGGCAATTCAAAAATTCTGATTGCTGGCA
>CAIYOV010000240.1 GCA_903927935.1 uncultured Bacteroidota bacterium
CAGTTGTGAGTACGTTTGCACAGATTCCACAACAAATGAACTACCAGGCGGTAGTGCGTAACAGCACCGGACAAACATTAACTAACGGTACAGCCGTTAAACTTCGTTTTACGATTCACGATGGTTCTTCAAGCGGCACCTCTGTATATACAGAAACCCTTACGACTGCCACTAACCAGTTTGGTCTGGTAAATGTTCAGATAGGCAGTACATCAAACCTTAGTGTTGTTAACTGGGGAAGTGGTAATAAATATCTACAGGTAGAAACAGATGTAAATAACAGCGGAACCTTTACTGATATGGGTACCTCACAACTTATCAGCGTGCCTTATGCCTTATATGCCGGCAACAGCGCACCCGGTGCTACAGGGCCTACAGGTGCTAACGGTGCCACCGGCCCGACAGGAGCAGGAGTTACCGGCCCAACCGGACCCACGGGACCTACAGGTGCCGGTGCTGGCCCTACCGGCCCAACAGGTCCGACAGGCCCTACCGGTTCTGCCGGAGTAACAGGACCACAGGGCGCGCAGGGAATACAAGGTAACCAGGGGATTCAGGGTATTCAGGGTGTTCAGGGTATACAAGGGGTTACAGGCAATACAGGTGCTAATGGCCCTACAGGTTCTACCGGTTCAACTGGTGTTGGTGTTACTGGTCCTACCGGGCCAACCGGTTCAGGAGGCGGAGCTACCGGACCTACAGGCCCAACAGGACCTACCGGTGCAACCGGTTCAGGAGGTGGAGCTACCGGACCAACCGGCCCAACAGGTGCTACAGGAAGCAATGGAAATAACGGAACAACAGGTCCAACAGGACCAACCGGTTTACAGGGCGTGCAGGGCGTAGCGGGTGCTACCGGACCGCAGGGCGTACAGGGATTACAAGGTAACCAGGGTATTCAGGGTGTTACGGGTAATACAGGAAATAATGGCACAACCGGTGCCACTGGTTCACAGGGCGTACAGGGTATTCAAGGCGTTACAGGCCCTACAGGGCCAACCGGTGCTACGGGTTTACTGGGTGCTGGATCAGCAACCGGTAATACTACCTACTGGAACGGTTCAACCTGGGTTCTTAACAGTAGTAATATTTATAACAACGGAGGTTTTGTAGGCATAGGAACTAACTCCCCTGCTTATACCCTGCATATACACGATGCTGTTAATACAGATGCAAGTATTGAATTAACTAACCAAACTACCGGAATTTCTTATCCAAGTGGTACAAGGTTCAGACAATTTGGTAACGATTTTATTTTAACCAATTATTCCGGGAAAATTATACTTGGTACAATTCTATCTGACCGCTTGACCATCCTACCCGCAGGGCAAATTGGTATAGGAACCAGTACGCCTACAGCGACTTTTGAAGTAAACGGAACAGTAAAAATTACTGATGGTTCACAAGGGCTCAATAAACTATTTACAAGTAATGCTGTAGGTCTAGGTTCATGGCAGAGTGCTTCGGGTTTAGGGCTGGTATCGGGTACCGGCATTACAAATTATGTTGCCCGCTGGACAAGCGCTACCAACCTCGGTACGGGGCAGATACGCGATGATGGTTCTTATGTCGGAATTCATGCCGCGCCTTATGTTGGTGGGTCAAGAGTTAATATTGAAGACTCTGTAATGTCTGCCGGTGGCTTAAGTGTAATTAACCATATGAAAAATAGCCTTAATGATGGATACGCGATTATAGGCGGGGTTGGTAATGTTCAATCCTATTATACCCCTGGCAGTGCCATCAACGGTACCGGTGGCCCAAGAGGAATAGGTATTGCTGCTTTTAATGTTGATACTGCCACCAATCTGGTAAAATATGCCTCTTACCTTTCGGGTAACAGATATGGTTTCAATTCTTATCAGGTTAATGCACCGGGCGTTGATGCTTATTTAGTTTATGACAACACGGGCGATGTATATGGCTTATATACCAATGGAGATAAAGCGGGGGTACTTAGTTTCACAACAGCTTCGGCTCCGCTAATTGCATTCAGAAAGGTGGCAGTAGCAGCTATCAGCGATTCTATAAACAATCCGACAGTATATGCCGCACACACCCTGTCGGCTGCTACCGGTACCGGTTCAAATGCTGTATATGCTACCAATAATGCCTTCAAATCGTCAACTGTTTATGCGCGTAATTTCGGGACCAGCCCTGCCGTTAGTTCATTCAGCGGACATGCCTATTACGGAAGAATGGATTCGACCAAAAACAGTACTACTATTTTTGCGTTAAACAGCGGAGCGGTAAAAACAGTTCTTAGTCGCGCTGCCATTATGGGTGTAACCAATAATAACACCGTAGATTATTCACCCGGCTCCAACACTGTATGTGGTGTTTACGGCTGGGCTGAAAATTACTGGAACTCAGCTTTCGGACTTGGTTCAGTTGGAGTGCTAGGTTCTGCCAGCGACAGCTTATCGCAGGGTGTTCATGGAGAAACTTTCTCGGCTCTGGGAACCGGTGTTTGGGGAGGCGTATTTTATAATGGTGCCGGAGCCAATATGTTCGAAGATGGAGTATATGCCTATGCCGATGGATTGGTGGACAGTACCAGTTACGCATTAAGTGCCGAGCATTACAATGCCTCGGGAGTAGCTGCGAGAGGTGTAAATGCAGCCGCTGGCGGAACAGGTTACGGAACCGGTGTATTAGGTAAAACGGCTCAGTCGCTGGGTTATGGTGTGCGGGGCGAAAACAGTAACATTAATGGTGCCGGTATATCAGGTGTAAATACAGTTCAGGTTGGCTCGGGTACGGGCATTGGAGTTTATGGTGAAACCAAGCAAAATGGCGCGGGCTCAGCGGGCGTTTATGGATATAACAACTCCGGCTTAACGAACAGTTTTGGTGTATACGGAGCTTATAACGGTGCCGGATTTGGTGCCGGAGTGATAGGAGTTGGTTATGGTGGTTCGGTTACTGCCGGACTTACTTCTGATAACGGTGTAGTTGGTACCTCTAGCGGACGCGGGGTTGCCGGTTTCTGTGGTTCTTACACCGCACCGGTTGCCCTTGCCGGTGTATATGGCAGTAGTGTGTATACCACTACTTATGCAGGTTATTTTAACAATACAAATGGTGTAGCCGGAAATGGTGTTTATATAAACGGCAATTTCACAGCCACAGGCTTAAAAGCTGCAACAGTTCCTACTTCGAAAGGCTATCAGCGTTTGTACTGTAATGAAAGCCCTGAGGTTTGGTTTGAAGATTTAGGCACCGCAACTTTGGCTAAAGGTGAAGTAACAGTTCAGCTTGACCCTATGTTTAATGAGGTTTGCCAGATTGACGAAGCGCACCCTATGCACGTGTTCTTGCAGGAAGAAGGCGAAAGCAACGGACTGATTGTAATGCCGAGTAAAACTTCTTTCACTGTGAAGGAAAAGAACCACGGTCAGTCGAACATCAGTTTCTCGTACCGCATTGTGGCTAAGCGCAGATTCTATGCTGATCAGCGTTATGGTGTAGAAGTTAATATGCCTGCACAAGCCGACTGGAGCCAATACAAGGATATTAAAACACCGGTTGATTACAACGAGGCCCGCACGTACTACCACATGGATGAAATTGAAAAAGCTCAGAAAGATGGCAAAGCGGCTTTAAAGGCTGAAGGAGCCAACGCTGCTGCCGGTTTCCCTGCTCATAACTATGTAAGAGGAGAACAGGTACCTATCGGGTTGCCGCAAAAATCAACTGATGCTTTTAAAGAGGACGCTAAGGTGCAGTTCAACACTAAGAAAGCCGAACATCCACAAATAAAATCAACAGGGACAACCAAATAACCGGTTATCGTTTTTACAAAAACAAACAAGGCCATCTCTTTTGAGGTTGACCTTGTTTGTTTTGTAAACAGCAACCTTTACAAAATAATTATACTTACCGGCTGACTCCAGAAAGATAGGTTTTGGTTTAACGAAAGGGAGTTAGTTTAATGAAATTGGGTGGCTTTGGTAATAGTTGTTGAATATATAGTTTTTCTTCTTCACCGCCCTGAAAACTGGTAATCTCAAGAACGAAAAAACATTTTTCCGATTACTTTATATATTTCTTGAAAATATTCCCAATATTCACGCCCTTATTTAATTGGTCATTAAAAAACGAAATCTTAAGTATGAAGATTTTATCGAAAGCAGAAATGTCTGTTTCCGTTTTTAAAACAACTGCCGCCCCCAAAGCGTCTATTTGCAGGGGCGATGTGTTGACTGTTGATGTTCACTCTATCCGCAACAGTTTATGTACGCCTTTCTTTCTTAGAAATTGATACTCCTTCCTGATTCTTTTCCGGCTTATATGACGGTATTGTCTTTGGATTGATCCAAAGATACAAAACCTGCTTTTTTCAATGTAGTAGGGTCTTTGAATATTTATTTAAAGGAATTTTTAAAAATCAATGAACAAAAAATTTAGAATAATTGTTGCTGATGAGCAACATACAGTGTTTGCAGAGACAATTTCAAGTGAAATGGAATCTTCTGCCAAACAACGCGGAACCGGAATTGCTAAGCGCACACCGGAATATATCCGTGAAAAAATGTTGGAAGGTAAGGCCGTAGTTGCTTTGACAGAGGATGGATCCTGGGCCGGTTTCTGTTATATCGAATCGTGGGGGCATGGAAAATATGTAGCTAACTCAGGACTGATTGTTGCTCCAGCTTTCAGAAGGGGTGGGTTGGCAAAAGAAATCAAGCATAAGATTTTCGAATTGTCGAGAAACAAATATCCAAATGCTAAACTATTTGGTTTAACTACCGGTCTGGCGGTAATGAAAATAAACTCTGACTTGGGTTATGAACCGGTTACCTATTCGGAGTTGACAGATGATGATTCTTTTTGGAAAGGCTGCCGCAGTTGTGTGAACTTTGAGATTCTGCAAAGTAAGGAACGCAAAAACTGTTTATGCACGGCTATGCTTTATGACCCTGCTGAAAAAGAGAAGCCATTAAAGGAGAAATTTGATCAACAGGATAAGAAGACTAAAAAGTTGGAGACAGTTAAGCAATTGTTTACCAAAGTTTTTACAATCAATTTTTAAAAGCAAAGGTTATGATAACTGAAAATAATAAAGTAGTCCTTGCATTTAGCGGTGGATTAGATACTACTTTTTGTGCCATTTATTTAAAAAAGGAGTTAGGTCTGGAGGTTCATGCACTAACCATCAACACCGGAGGTTTTTCGGAAGAGGAAGTGCAGAAAATTGAAGCTCATGCAAAAGCATTGGGCGTAGCATCTTTTAAATGTATTGATGCCAAAGATGATTACTACCGCGATGTAATCAAGTATCTGATTTTCGGCAACATTCTCAAGAACAACACATATCCGTTATCGGTTAGCGCTGAGCGTATGGTGCAGGCAATAGCCACCGCAAACTATGCCAAAGAAATAGGGGCATGGGCTGTAGCGCACGGCAGCACCGGTGCAGGTAACGATCAGGTTCGCTTTGATATGGTATTCCATATTATTTCACCGGAAGTAAAAATCATCACCCCTATTCGCGATTTGAAACTTTCCCGTGAAAAGGAAATTGAATATCTGAAACAAAACAATGTTCAGATGAATTTTGAAAAAGCGGCTTATAGCATTAACAAAGGTATTTGGGGAACATCGGTTGGCGGTCGCGAAACACTTACCTCTAACAGTTCATTGCCGGAATCGGCATATCCAACACCACTCACAAAAACTGAAAGTGAAGACCTTGTTTTGCAATTTGAACAAGGTGAACTTAAGGGAGTGAATGATGAAGTCTTCTCAAATCCTGTTGATGCTATCTTGAGATTGCAAGAACTCGCTTCTCCTTATGCTATCGGTCGTGATATACATGTTGGCGATACTATCATCGGTATTAAAGGTCGTGTAGGTTTTGAGGCGGCAGCACCTCTTATTATTATTAAAGCGCATCACTTGCTCGAAAAGCACACACTTACAAAGTGGCAACTTTATTGGAAAGATCAAATGTCCGCTTGGTACGGAAACTGGCTGCATGAAGGGCAATACTTTGACCCAACCATGCGCGATATTGAAGCATTCCTTCGTTCCACACAGCAGTTTGTAAGCGGAAAAGTTTTTGTAAAAATGTTTCCATATCGTTTTGAATTGACAGGAATTGAATCTACACATGATTTGATGTCTGCCAAATTCGGAAGCTACGGCGAGATGAACAAAACATGGAGTGGCGATGACGTGAAGGGGTTTACTAAAATTTTCGGTAACCAAACCGGAATCTATTTTCAGGTTAATAATTTAAATGTTGCACACAGTGAGTAAGATTAAAGCGGGTATTATTGGTGGTGCAGGCTACACTGGTGGCGAGTTATTGCGCCTGTTGCTGTTACATCCTTCTGTCGAAATGGCATTCGTGCAAAGCAACAGCAATGCAGCTAAACCGATTCACTCGGTTCATACCGATTTGTTGGGCGAAACCGATTTGTTTTTTTCTGAAATTCACCATACCGACATTGATGTTTTGTTTTTGTGTGTTGGGCACGAATCTGCTAAGAAATTCATAAGCGGTAATGAATTGCCTGAAGAGTTGATAGTTATTGACCTGAGTCAGGATTTTAGACATACCTCCAAAAGTACCATTGGTAAAAGAACCTTTTTATACGGTCTACCTGAGTTAAATCGTGAAGTAATAAAAACCGGGAAGAGTATTGCCAATCCCGGTTGTTTTGCCACTGCTATTCAATTAGCTTTGTTACCGCTGGCAAAAAGTAAGCTCTTGCTATCTGATATTCATATTAATGCTACTACTGGTAGCACCGGTGCCGGTCACTCGCTGAACGAAACATCTCACTTTAGTTGGCGCAGCAACAACTTATCAGTTTATAAAGTATTTGAACATCAACATATAATAGAGATAAAAGAATCGCTTCAGCAACTGCAGAATAATTTAAATTGTCATTTGAATTTTATTCCTCAGCGCGGCAGTTTTACTCGCGGTATTTTTGCTTCATGCTATACCGAATGCAGTTTATCACAAGAAGAAGTGATTCAGTTGTATTATGATTTTTATTTTACTCATCCGTTTGTCTCCATCAGTCATAACCCGCTTGACGTAAAGATGGTGGTGAATACCAACCGTTGTTTTTTGTATATAGAAAAACAGGGAGAATACGTATTAGTTACATCTATAATTGATAATCTCCTGAAAGGAGCATCGGGACAAGCTGTGCAAAACATGAATCTTATTTTCGGACTAGATGAAAAAACCGGATTACAATTAAAACCATCGGCCTTTTAAGATGAATCTATTTGATGTTTATCTGCTGCTTAATATTACACCCGTTCGTGGGGAAGGAATATTCCTTTTTGATGAACAAGGCAACCGATATATGGATTTATATGGCGGTCATGCGGTTATTTCGGTGGGTCACAGTCATCCACATTATGTAAAAACTATCAGCAGGCAATTGGAGCAACTGGGCTTCTATAGTAACTCCGTAAAAATTCCGATTCAGAATGAACTGGCAGATAAATTAGGTGCTGTTTGTGGGTATCCAGACTACTCACTTTTCTTGTGTAACTCCGGAGCCGAAGCCAACGAAAATGCCTTAAAACTCGCCTCTTTCAAAAACGGCAAAAAGAAAATTATTGCTTTTAGTAAGTCCTTTCACGGGAGAACATCTCTGGCATTGGCCGCCACCGATGACAAGTCTATTCAGGCAAAGATAAATGCGAATGGGAATATCCTGTTTCTTCCTTTTAATGATGCTGAGGCATTACAAAATGCTTTCAACGATGAGATTTGTGCAGTTATCATTGAAGGTATTCAAGGTGTTGGCGGAGTAAATATTCCTGATTCATCCTTTCTGAAACTACTGCGTGAATTATGCGATAAGCATAACGCATCACTAATCCTTGATGAAATACAATCGGGTTATGGCAGAAGTGGATACTTCTTCGCTCATCAGTATGCAGGTATTCAGGCCGATTTAATTACTGTAGCCAAAGGCATGGGAAATGGTTTTCCGATTGGTGCGGTTTTAATCAGTCCCGAGTTTGAAGCCAAATTTGGTTTGCTGGGCACAACCTTCGGGGGAAATTATCTGGCTTGTGCTGCTGCCATTTCGGTTCTTGATATTATCCAACAGGAGAATTTGATAGAGAATGCCAGGAACATTGGCACATACATGATAGAGCAATTAAAAGGATTTAAGCAACTGAAAGAAGTTCGTGGTATGGGCCTTATGATTGGCATAGAAATGCACGAACCCATTGCAGCTTTACGAAATAAATTGATTCAGGAGCATAATGTTTTTACCGGAACATCTTCTAATAAGAACACTATTCGAATCCTGCCCCCGCTTTGTATTTCGAAAGCAGATACCGATTATTTTTTAGAGGCATTCTCTTCATCTATTAATAACTGACCAACATGAAACAGTTTACTTCCGTGGCTGATGCCGGCAATGTATCTGAACTGATTAGCGAAGCACTTACCGTAAAAATCAACGGGCAGGAAAATGCAGATTTAGGAAAAGGAAAAACATTGGCGTTGTTGTTTCTCAATCCGAGTTTGCGCACACGTATGAGCACACAGAAGGCTGCTTACAATCTGGGTATGAATGTGATTGTAGTTAATTTGGATAAAGATAGCTGGCAGATAGAGTTCGAAGAAGGTGCTGTAATGAACAGCACAAAAAGCGAGCACATTAAAGAAGCTGCTGGGGTGGTGTCGCAATACTGCGATATTATTGGTGTGCGTTGTTTCCCGGGCTTAGTTGACCGCAATAAAGATTACAACGAAGAAATACTCAACAGCTTTCTAAAATACTGCAACAAACCTTTAATCAGTCTTGAGTCGGGCACACGGCATCCGCTGCAAAGTTTTGCTGACATGATTACGATTGCGGAAACCAAAAAGAAAGAAGAACCTAAAGTAGTGCTTGCATGGGCACCTCATGTTAAGGCATTACCACAAGCTGTTCCTAATTCATTTGCAGAATGGGCAGTGGCTTCAGGTGCCGAAGTGGTGATTACTCATCCCGAAGGTTATGAGTTAGATGAACAATTCTCCAAAGGTGCAACCATCGAATACAATCAGAATAAAGCATTAGCAGATGCTGACTATGTCTATGTAAAAAACTGGTCTTCGTTTACCAATTATGGAGAAATGCCCGAAGTAAAGGAGAACTGGCTTCTAACAATGGAAAAATTGAAATTGACTAATGCTGCTAAAGTCATGCACTGTCTTCCGGTGCGCAGAAACGTTGAACTACCTGACGAAATTTTGGATAGCGCTAGCAGTCTGGTGCAACACCAAGCCGGTAATCGGGTAATAGCCGCGCAAACCATTCTCAAAAAAATACTGGAGAGTAATTCTTAATGGAGGAACTAATCGTCATAAAAATAGGTGGCAACATCATTGACGACAGTAAAGCAGTCAACGCTTTTCTGAACGACTTTGCTGTTATAGCTTCGCCAAAAATTCTGATACATGGCGGGGGCAAACTGGCCACACAACTAAGTTCAAAACTCGGCATCGAAACCAAGATGGTAGAGGGCAGGAGAGTTACCGATGAAGAAACCCTGAAGGTAGTGGCCATGACATATGCCGGTTGGATAAACAAAACAATTGTTGCTGGACTTCAGTCAAAAAAATGTAATGCACTCGGATTGTGTGGTGCTGATGCCAATCTTATTCCAGCACTAAAAAGGACTGTGAAGGATATTGATTACGGGTGGGTAGGCGATATTGATAAAGCAAATGTCAATACTTCGTTTCTCATTAATATTCTTTCTATTGGTGTCACTCCTGTGATAGCTCCAATTTCTTCCGATCCTGAGGGACAATTATTGAATATCAATGCCGACAACATTGCGCGAACAATTGCTGAAGCCATGAGCGCATACTACCGCGTTAAACTGGTTTACTGTTTTGAGAAGAACGGATTACTGATGGATGTGAATGATGAAAATTCAGTGATAGATGAAATTAATTCTGCGAGGGTGGAACAGTTGAAAAGTGAGGGGATTATTGCCGAGGGAATGGTTCCGAAAGTTGATAACGCGCTGGAGGCTTTATGTAATGGTGTTAATGAAGTAGTGATTGGTCACGCAAAAAGTATTCTGCAAATTTTGAAAAATGAAAAAGGATTTGGCACAACTATAAAACCATCGGCAATAGTTTAAATTTATAATATACAAGGCAGGATAAGATGAACAACATTACCGGATTATATAGTGGGCAGTTTGAACATGATTCATGCGGAATAGGTTTTGTAGCTAATCTAAAAGGCAACAAGTCACATAACACAGTTTCTGATGCACTTACGATACTCGAAAATATGGAACACCGTGGTGCATGCGGTTGCGAAAACAACACTGGTGACGGGGCAGGTATATTGATGCAGATTCCTCACGAGTTTGCCTTTGAAGAATGTTTAAAGTTGGGTTTCAGTCTGCCTGCTTTTGGAAAATACGGCACCGGAATAGTTTTCTTTCCGAAAGAAGTAGCCTTGAGGGAAGAATCCCGGAATGTGCTTTATCGTGTTGCTGAAAAAACGGGTCTGGAAATTCTCGGTTTCAGAAAAGTGCCGGTAAA
>CAIYOV010000241.1 GCA_903927935.1 uncultured Bacteroidota bacterium
TTTCATCGTCAACACAAGACGCGAAAGCCGATTTTTTTTTCTCGAAAAACAAATTCATTATTACAACTGAAAATAACGACACATGAACATTAAAGAAGCACAGGAATTTAAGAAGTATGCAGTAAAGCATCATGGCATCAGCAGTATGCACTTAGAGAATTATACCAAGAAAGTATATAGCGGAAGTGGCGTTCAGAACTTAACCCGCACCGTAATTGAAGAAAGACAAATGCCGTTCCGCGAAGTAGATGTGTTCTCGCGTTTGATGATGGACCGGATTATTTTCCTTGGCACACCAATAGACGATTATATCGCAGCCATTATACAGGCGCAGTTGTTATTTTTAGAATCGAGCGATGCCCGAAGCGATGTACAGATTTACATTCACAGCCCTGGTGGTGAAGTTTATTCGGGCATGGGTATTTACGATACTATGCAGTATGTAAATATGGATGTAGCAACTATCTGCACCGGTATGGCGGCTTCTATGGCAGCCGTATTATTATGCGCAGGAGAGAAAGGGAAACGCACTGCACTAAAACATGCACGGGTAATGATTCATCAGCCACTCGGAGGCATTGGCGGCAAGGCAAGCGAAATAGAAATTTCGATAAACGAAATCCGAAAAATTAAAGAAGAACTCTATCAAATCATTTCTGAGCACAGCGGAAAAACAATGGAGCAGGTAGCAGCAGACAGCGACCGCGACTATTGGATGCGCGCACAGGAAGCCAAAGAATACGGAATGATTGACGAGGTTTTGGTGCGCACTCCGAAAAAAGATTAAGAAAAAGCTCCGTTTACATTTAACTGCAGATAAACTACAAGAAGCCTCTTGTAACTTGTATCTGTATTCTGCAACCAACCGTATAACATTTGTATCTTTAGTGCTCAATTTAGTACGAAAGAGTAGAAATGGATGTTAGCATGTTGATAACACCATTACTACTGGCACTAACAAAATAAGACAATGAAAAAGGAAATCGAACCACAATGCTCATTTTGCGGACGCAAGAAAAAAGAAACTCAGATTCTTATCTCGGGTATCGAAGGACATATCTGTGAAAACTGTGTGAATCAGGCGCAACAGATTATTGATGAAGAATTATTTCAGAAACACAAGAAGTTCCAATTCAACTTACCTAACTCAGTAAAACCACGAGACATTAAAAAGTTCCTCGATGGTTATGTAATCGGTCAGGATGAAGCGAAGAAGTTTATCAGTGTGGCTGTTTACAATCACTACAAGCGCTTGAATCAAACCAAAAGCGATGAAGTGGAAATTGAAAAGAGCAACATTTTAATGGTAGGGCCTACTGGTACCGGTAAAACTTTGCTTGCAAAAAGCATCGCCAAGTTTCTGAATGTGCCGTTTGCTATTGTAGATGCCACGGTATTTACTGAAGCCGGTTATGTGGGGGAAGATGTAGAGAGTATTCTCTCTCGCTTATTACAGGTTTGTAATTACGATGTTACCGCTGCACAGCATGGCATTATATATATAGATGAGATTGATAAGATAGCTCGCAAAGGCGATAACCCTTCTATCACCCGTGATGTAAGTGGTGAAGGTGTTCAGCAGGCTATGCTGAAATTATTAGAAGGAAGTGAAGTGCTCGTTCCACCGCAAGGAGGGAGAAAACATCCGGAGCAGAAGTTGGTGAAGGTAGATACTTCTAATATTCTCTTCATTTGCGGAGGTGCATTTGAAGGAATAGAAAGAATTATTGCTTCGCGCATGAACCAATCAAAAGTTGGTTTCAAGAAAGGAAAGGATAAAGAAAACGTTGACAAGGATAATTTCCTTCAATACATCTCTCCACTCGACATGCGCACATTTGGTTTAATTCCGGAGTTAATTGGACGCGTTCCTGTGTTGGTTCACTTAGACCCGCTGGATAAAACCGCACTCAGTTCTATTCTTACCGAACCGAAGAATGCATTGCTGAAACAATACAAGAAAATTTTCAAAGCCGATGGCATTCAACTTTCATTTGACGATGATGCGATTGACTACATTGTAGAAAAGGCTCTTGAGTTTAAATTAGGCGCAAGAGGTTTGCGTTCTATCTGCGAGGCTGTAATGACAGACGCAATGTATGACCTTCCTTCACAGTCAGAAATAAAAGAATTTGTGATTACCCGCGAGTTTGTTGAGGAGAAGCTGGAAAATACCAAGATAAGTAAGCTGAGAGCTGCATAGTACACACATTCCAATAAAGGAGTGAAACGTCTCGCAATTCTGCGGGACGTTTTTTTATGTTGAAGTTTCCTTAACAAGGTTTTAAACCGTGCTAAGGATATGCAGATTTATAAACTCTTCGCTAAACTCAAATGATAATCCAATAAACGGTATACCGGATTTTTGTCTACGACACCTAATTCGCATCCATATCCTTCTGCTACTTTCTTCAAAATATGTTTGAAGTGGTAAGCAATGGAGCCCACAAAATGAACCGGGTATTGCTGATAGTTTTTGTAACAGCAAACATGGTGGCTGAAGAAATCAGCAAAACCTTCTTCTGCAAATTTTTCCATAAACTCTTTATCGGGGCTGTCGGTCATTACCTTAGCAAAAGAAGCCAGGTAAACATTGGCGAGAGGTTTTTTATATACAGCATCAAATATTTTTTCTTTCTCTAAACCATATTCTTCTTTCAATATTTTACTGGTGGCTTTTGGTAATTCGTGATAAAGATATTTTGCAATTAATTTCTTGCCGAAATAAGCACCGCTACCCTCATCCCCCAAAATATATCCAAGCGCAGGAACTTCTTCGTGAATCTTCGTTCCGTCAAACAAACAGGAATTGCTACCGGTACCTAATATACAGGCAATGCCCGGCCTTCCATCATAAGTGGCAAAAGCAGCTGCATTCAAATCGTGGTCAACTTTTATAGTGCTGACTTTAGTGAAATAATTTTTCAGGGCATCGAAAACAATTTGCTTGCGGTCATCGCTCGAACAGCTTGCTCCGTAGAAAAAAACTTCAGTTACTTCGTCTTTCAGTTTCAGCAATCCTTTATGTTTTATCAATTCATCATAAATATTTTCAGAAGAAAAGAAGAGCGGATTAAAACCAATAGTTTCATGTAACTCATTAGTAACGGTTAACCAATTGGTTTTAGTGGAGCCGCTTTCTGCTATTATTATCATTATATAAAGTGTTGGTTAATTGATTGCCCGAATATAAGTTGATTTAGAAATGAACCTATTTCCGATTACATTCGGTTCGCTAAAAAATCATGCATGAAAAAAATTTTACTCTTCAGTTTCATTTCTTTTTCGGTTTGTGTTGTAGCTCAAGACCATCTTTCTCCTTCACGCTCAGTGCTTGATCCTTCTTTGGCCCCTTTCTATCATGGGGTGGCATCCGGTGATCCGTTGAGCGATAGAATTATTCTCTGGACAAGAGTAACTACTCAAAACTCTGCGGAGAATGTGAGTTGGCAAATTGCAACAGACACTACTTTCGGCACTGTTGTAAATTCTGGAACCGTAACCACTGATGCGAATCTTGACTACACGGTTAAAGTAGATGCCACCGGTTTGCAGCCGGGCACTTGGTATTATTATCGTTTTAAAAACAACAACGTTTATTCTATAGCAGGAAGAACAAAAACAGCACCGGTAGGCGATGCAGATAGTTTGCGATTTGCTGTTGTTGCCTGCTCCAATTATCAGGCGGGATATTTTAATGCTTACAAAGACATCGCTATGCGCAACGATGTAGATGCTGTGGTGCACTTAGGCGATTATTATTATGAGTATGAAGCAGGCGGCTATGGTTACATTAACGATACTTCGCGTTTACATGAACCGGCTAATGAAATTGTTTCGTTGTCAGATTATAGATTGCGCAATTCGCAATATAAACTCGATCCCGATCTGCGTTATTGTCATCAGATGTTTCCTTTTATTACAATTTGGGACGACCATGAAACCGCTAATAACTCGTGGTATGGCGGGGCAGAAAATCATCAACCAGCTGGTGAAGGCGATTGGTTTGCTCGTAAAGCGGTTGCTAAACAAGCCTATTTCGAGTGGATTCCAATCCGCGAAATGGCACCGGGCAACGATACCATTATTCACCGCACATTGCCGTGGAGCAACCTGATGGATTTTATTATGCTCGATACTCGTTATGAAGGAAGAGATTCATCGCTGGGTACAGGTATTTCTTCAACCAACAGCACGGTTATGGATACCAACCGTAGCATGATGGGTGCTTTTCAGTTGCAATGGTTCAAAAATCAATTAACCGGTTCTACTGCTAAATGGAAAATTATCGGCAATCAGGTAATGATTGCTCCACTTACTGCTTTTGGTCTGGTGCTGAACGGAGACCAGTGGGATGGTTATCCGGTGGAACGTAAAAAAATATTTGATCATATTATGCAGAATAATGTGCAAGATGTTGTTTTCTTAACCGGTGACATTCACTCATCATGGGGCAACGATCTGCCACATCCCGATTCTACTTACAATGCTTCCACCGGTCATGGTTCGGTGGCTACCGAGTTTGTTTGCACCAGTATTACTTCGCCGGCACTTACAGCTTTGAACGGAATTCCTTCTTCTTTAGTTACTAGTATTAACCCTTACATGAAATATGTGGAATATACCAAGCATGGTTATTTGTTGCTGGATGTAAACAAGCAGCGCGTGCAGGGCGATTGGATTTATATGAGCACACTTACAAGCAAAAATTATACACCTTCCGATGCTGCGCATTGGATGAACTTAGATACTGAACGGTTCTTGCGTATTGCACCTTCGGCTTTGGGATCACGCCCCGGAATGCCCAACTTACTACCGTACATTACCGGTGTAAAAGATGTAAAGAAAGATGACCTGGTAATGATTTCTATTTATCCAAACCCAAGTGCCGATGAAGTGGCTATTCAATATTATCTGTATGAGCCGGCTAAAGTCGATTTAAAAATTATAGACATGAACGGTAAAACTGTTTTTACACAAAGCGAAAAGCAAACACAAAACGGTTTGTTTAAAACCGTAGCTAATATCCACAACCTAGTCGCGGGAAATTACCTGGTAAATATTTCAGCAGGAGATAAGGTTTACTCTAAACAAATCGTGAAAGCTAAGTAATGATTAGCTGATTGAATCAAAAGCCCCATTCATTTGAATGGGGCTTTGTTTATTTTGAACATCTATGTCGTTTAGGAATTGCATCCCATTAGTTTCTTACTTTCGTAATTGAGATAAAAAAATATCATGAAAGCAAAATGCCTCTTTATTTTTCTTATGATTTGGGGCGTTTCGATTCAAGTATCCGCACAGCAGATTTACAAAACCATTCAGGGTGATATTGCCATCAGCGTTAACGTGCATAATTCCATATACCTGATGATAAGCCACGAATTATTGGTAATGCTAGATTATGAAACTTCGAAAGTGAGTCTTCGAGTGGGCTATGAAACTTTCCGTACCCAAATTGATTTGCTTGATAATAAATTAAAAGCCATGCGAGGAGCAACTTTTGAGTTTAATGGCAAACTCGGTATTGCAATTAACTCTAAAAACTATAATCCCCAACGGTATAATATGGAAGGCATGCTCACCAGTGCAGTTCCACCTATCATGATGAAAGGAAACGGATCTATGACCTGTATGCCTGCGGGTGACCAGATAACTCCGGCCTGTCTGTTGCTCGTAAGTCTGGAGACCAGCCTATCGGTTCTCCGGTTGTCCTCCATTTTTCCTGATGCAGAAGATAGTGTTCGAATTGATGTGCGCCAATCAATATTGAAAAAAGAAGGAGATTGATTTTTTGTAATTGCCAATACAGGATTTACTTCGGAGCTTTCCGCACTAAATAAATTGACAGCCCCATGTAAAGCAGGTTTGGAATCCACACGCCCAGGAAAGGTGGAAGCGAAGAATTAGTAGAAAATGTGGTTGAGAACTTCATAATAATTTCGTACAAGGCACTCAGCCCTATGCCTAATACTAAATGCCAGCCGAGTCCGCCACGCACTTTGCGTGATGCCACGCTTACACCAATCAGCGTCATGATGTAAATGCTGAACGAAGACGAGGTTCTTCTGTAACGCTCTACTTCAAAAAATTCCACATCAGCCATTCCGCTTTTTTTCATTTCGTTAATGTAAGCCACCAGTTCAGGTGTGGTCATTACATCTTTATAGATTTCGGTAAACTTGATGTCGGCAGGTTTAAAAGCTAGAACAGTATCCATTAATACTCCTGAAGAAATTTTATCACCACTGTCACTTAGTTCTCGGATATAGTAATTCGAAATTTTCCAGTGTTGCCGAATGCTGTCCCAGTCAATTTTTTCTGAACGCAGCTTGTAAATTAACTTGCCGTCTTTGAATTTATCTATCGAAAATTTGTAACCGGTTCCGTCCGATGGTTTGTAGTTTTCAATATAAACAATAGTCCCCGGTTCAATGGTACGGTGGAAATTGTAGCGCATACCTTCAGGCGGCTTGCTTACATATTTCCGCTCAAAAGCAATGCGCTTAGAATTGGAATACGGAACGAAATAATGGTTGCCATAATAAAACGCAATAGCAAGAATAGTCGCCCCGATAAAATAGGGATACAACATGCGGTAGAAACTTGTTCCGCTGTTGAGGATGGCAACAATTTCTGAACGCGATGCTAATTGTGAAGTGAAAAAAATAACCGACACCAAGACGAAAAATGGGCCAATCATGGAAGTGATAAACGGGATAAAATAAATGTAGTAGTCCCAAACTATTACTTTGGTGGTGGCATGATTATCTACAAAGGCATCAATTTTTTCGCTCAGGTCAATAACAATGGTAATGCTCAACAGTAGCACCATTATAAACACGAATGTGCCGAGGAATTTTTTGAGTATGTACCAATCAAGCTTCTTCAAAATAGTATTAAGATTTTTTATAAACGCTGCATCAGCTTTTTAATTGCTTCTCTTTTCCATGTGGCGAATGTTCCTTCCACAATTTTCCTTCGTGCTTCCTCAACTAACCATAAATACAAACTTAAATTATTGATGCTTGAAATCTGTGCACCTAATATTTCACCGGTATGCACTAAATGACGAAGAAACGCCTTGGTATGTGTACGCATCAACTCGCAATCGCTTTCGGCATCAATAGGAGAGAAATCATCTTTCCATTTTTCATTTTTAATATTGATAATGCCTTGCTTGGTAAATAACATTCCGTTTCGTGCATTGCGGGTTGGCATTACACAATCGAACATATCAATGCCGAGTGAAATGCCTTCCAGAATATTGGCCGGAGTTCCTACACCCATCAGGTAGCGTGGTTTGTTTTTGGGAAGAATATCGCACACAAGTTCTGTCATCGCATACATTTCTTCATCCGGTTCGCCCACGCTTAAACCGCCAATGGCATTTCCTTCAGCATTCATCGATGCGATAAATTCGGCAGATTGTTTTCGTAACTCTGGGTATACACTCCCCTGCACAATAGGAAATAAAGTTTGCGAATAGCCGTAAGTACATTCAGTTTCATTGAAACGTTTAATGCAACGCTCCAGCCACCGGTGTGTCATATGCATCGATTTCTGAGCATAATCAAAATCGCATGGATAAGGTGTACATTCATCAAATGCCATAATAATATCAGCACCAATCTTCCGCTGAATATCCATAACCCCTTCCGGTGAAAAAAAATGCTTCGAACCATCAATGTGGCTGCGAAACTCAACGCCTTCTTCTTTTATTTTTCTTATGTCGGAAAGCGAGTGAACCTGAAAGCCTCCGCTGTCGGTCAGTATCGGTCCATCCCAGCCGTTGAATTTGTGCAAGCCACCTGCTTTTTCAATTATATCAATCTTAGGTCTTAGATAAAGATGATATGTGTTGCCCAGAATAATTTGTGCATGGATAAAACTCTTCAACTCATGCAGGTGAACGGCCTTCACAGCTCCCAATGTACCTACAGGCATAAAAATGGGCGTTTCAATTTTTCCGTGATCGGTAAAAATTTCTCCGGCTCTCGCCTTGGTCTGTTTATCTTCGGCAATTAAGTTGAACTGCATAGCGGGGCTAAAATAGAAGAATGATTTACGAATTATGAATTGTCCATAGATCGTTTTTTTGCGGATAACTTTCCAGTATCATTTCTTTATCAACTTCCTACAATTATTTTCTTTGTCGAATCATGTCTATTGAATTGAAAATATTTATCGGTTGTGCGCTTATACAATGTTTATATTATTTGGTGGTGTTTGCGCGGTTAAATTTTGTTCGTCCGTTCAGTGGTCTTCCGGAGTTCCTTCCACCGGCATCGGTAATAATTTGTGCAAAGAACGAAGCCCAAAACCTTGCTCAGTATTTAAAGGTGGTTCTTATCCAGCAATACAAACAATACGAAGTAATAGTGGTGAACGACCAAAGCACTGATAATACCATTGACGTGCTGGTAGAATATTACAAGCGCAACAAAAATTTGAAAATTGTCAACATAGACGCGAGCGAACAAAAACCTTATGAAGGAAAAAAATACGCCTTGATGAAAGGAATTGAAGCCGCTACATTTGATACAATAGTTGTGACTGATGCCGATTGTCAACCGGCAACTACACATTGGCTCGCAAAAATTGTGGGAGCATATATGAGTAATACAAAAATTGTATTAGCATATTCCCCTTACAAAAAACTGCCCGGTTTTCTGAATAAACTGATTCGCTACGAAAA
>CAIYOV010000242.1 GCA_903927935.1 uncultured Bacteroidota bacterium
ATATACTGGCAGCCAGACCGGCACCGCTCATTACATATTTGGGGATTAGAATAAAACTGAAAATAATCAGTGTTGCAGCACCTACACTATTTGAAATAAGAAGCGGTTTGTATTTGCCAATACCAAAATAGAAACTACTGATAATAAGAGGAACGCTGTAAAGTAAAATGCCCGGGAATAGAAAACGCATGCTGTGTTTTACATCGCTGAATCCGGCACCGAAAACAAAAACATAAACCGATGATGGAATAAAATAAATGAATAGAAGAGCAATGGTGCAGAATAATACGCCCGATTTTGTTAGTTCAACTGTTCGCTGTGCTTCGCTTTCTATTTCTTTAGAGTTGGAAGTAGATACATAATGAACGGTGGAAATACTTCTTGGAATAATCCATACGGTTTCAAGAATCGAAATTCCTATAGAATAGATACCGAGATACTGGATGCCCTGCTGCAAAGCGAGTTGATAGAAGTAGTAACGCAGATTAAACAGTTGAAGAATCTCTATCAATTGATAAAGCAATCCGTATCGGAATGATTGTTTGAGTTCGCTCCAGGAAAAGTCTTTTTTTAAAGCGGAGAAATACACCCAATGTTTCACTAAGAAGAAACTGGTTAATGCAGTTAACGAATAAGCAACTAATGAAGCATAGATATAGGCATATGCATCGCTGATCCGCAAAAAATAAAAACAAAACAATACCCCGGTTACCTGTAACATGAGTGACAGAACTGTTACCAGATTAGCTGTACTGATTTTCTTTTTTGCCAATAATATGGTTTGATGGATATTGATGAAAGACGAAAGCAAACTCATTACTGCAAGTGAAGGAACATGGTTAGCATGGATGATAGAAGTATAGCGAAGAAAAATGAACCCAATCAATGCAATGACTACGCTCCATGCGTAAGCAGGAATAGTAAGTAGTTCAATTTTATTTCGGGGGATTAGGTATACCAATGCCTGCCCGCCCATGATGTTGCTGAAAAAAATGAAAAATGAAATGGTGGTAACTAGCAATGTTACATCGCCCTTTACAGCAGGACCTGAGTGCCTAGCAATAAGTAAGGCAATGAAAAAGTTAAGGGCTGTGGAAGCACCGCGTGAAAAAACTGTATAAATAATTTGCTTCTGCAAACGAATTCTTTTACGCCAAAGTAAAAACCTTTCAAAGATTTTCTGATTTTCGGCACTGATGAATGCAATTTTCCACGTGGTTCTCTATCTTTTGTATCTCACATTTTTTATGTGGGCTATTTTTAAATGGAGTTTCTTTGAAGTAGAAGGAGCGAACAAAAAGCATTTCGTTTTTTTCTTTCTACTGAAAGTTGTTGCCGGGATTTCACTCACGTTAGTATATACCTATTACTATACCGACCAACAGAAAGCGGATATCTATCGCTACTTTAACGACAGCAAAATAATCTCTTCTATTCTGTTTACCGATCCTGTTGCCTGGTTTAAAATCATGAGCGGGTATGGAATAGGTGAACAGGATGTGTTCAAATATTTATTGTCTACCCAGTATTTTAGTCACCCCGGTTCAGATATTGTAACAAATAACACTTTTATTATCCGGGTGAATGTGTTGCTCAATTACCTGTCGTTCAGCAATATTTATATCAATACGCTCTTTCTGAATTTTATTTCATTTATCGGATTGACAGCTTTGTACAAAGTGTTGCGCAATTATTTCAGCGGATTCCAACAAATACTTTATGTGCCTCTTTTTTTGTTGCCCTCCGTTCTTTTCTGGAGTTCCGGCTTGCTGAAAGAATCGCTTTTATTTACCGGTATTGGTTTTTATCTGTATGCATGGTTGAATCATGAACTTGCTGTTTTCAAAAGAGTCGCTCTGATTCTGGTTGCTTTATTGCTGCTGTTTTTTGTAAAGATTCAGGTAGCTGGCATTTTGTTGTTATGCAGTCTGCTGCTGCCTTCAAAGAAGTTTACTTTTTCTTTTTCAATGAGATTGATTATTCTTTTTGTTCTCGTATTAACCGGTAGTTATTTTTTGGGGAACCATGTTTCTGAGCTATTGATTGAAAAGCGTAATGAGTTTGTGGAACTGGCTTTAAAAGAAAATGCAGGCAGCTACTTTGATACGAATGTGATTGAACCCTCTGTTGCCAATCTTTTAAAACTGCTGCCCGAAGCATTTATCAATTCAGTGCTTCGTCCGTTTGTGTGGGATGGAGGAAAAGTTTTTCAGAAAGTATTTGCGGTAGAGAATCTTTTCTTTTTGTTTTTACTCATTAATCCTCTTCGCTTTTTCAAATTGCCAAAAGGAGAGAAGCTAATGCTTTGTATTTTCTTTTTGCTTTTCGCGCTGTTTAATTACATAGTTATCGGCATAACCGTTCCCATCATGGGAGCCATTGTTCACTATCGTGTAATTGCCGAACCGTTTTTGTTGCTGGCGGTAATGCTTTGTGTAGACTTAGAGCGGTTGAAACAAAGTGTTTCCCGATTTGGTATTAGTTAACTCCTGTCAGTTCCACATCAAATATCAATGTAGATTTTGCGGGAATTACCGGTGGTCTTCCCTGTTCGCCATAGGCTAAAAAGTAAGGGATAATCAATTTGGCTTTGCCTCCAACATTCAGCATAGCAATGCCTTCGTCCCATCCTTTTATTACACGACCCATGCCCAAAGGGAAAGTAATGGGTTGATTCCGCTTATGCGATGAATCGAAAACGGTTCCGTCCGTCAGCATACCGGTGTAATGCACCGATACATTCCGGTGCTTTTCTGCCTTAGCTCCGGTTCCCGGTTCTTCAATTATATAATGCAGGCCGGTAGGTGTGTTCTTTGCCTCAGGATAATTCTTCTGCACAAAAATATTGAACTCGGCTACGGCAGCCAATTGTGCCTGTTCCTGTTTCTTTCTCAGTTCTTCTAATTTCTTTTGGTATTCGCTCATATTATCTATTGTTTATTGCGTTGGCGCAAATAAAATAAATAGTCCATGTAAAGCCATCAGCCGATTCGTTTCCTATCTAATTTTATATTCGCGCACTAAAATTTAAGAAATGGGTCTCCAATGCGGTATTGTCGGTCTTCCGAATGTAGGTAAGTCAACATTGTTTAATGCGCTGTCGTCTGCCAAAGCACAGGCGGCTAATTTTCCTTTCTGCACCATCGACCCGAATGTAGGTGTGGTGACCGTTCCGGATCCGCGATTGAATAAGCTGGAAGAGTTGGTAAAGCCGGAGCGTGTAGTGCCTACCGTTATTGAGTTCGTGGACATTGCCGGTTTGGTAAAAGGTGCAAGCAAGGGCGAAGGTTTGGGAAACCAGTTTCTTGGAAACATCAGAACCGTAGATGCTATTATTCACGTGGTGCGTTGTTTTGATAACGATAACATTATTCACGTTGACGGAAAAATAAATCCGGTAAGCGATAAGGAAATTATCGATACCGAATTGCAGTTGAAAGACCTGGAAAGCGTTGACAAGAAATTAGAAAAACAAAGACGCGCTGCCAAAACAGGCGATAAAGATGCACAGCGTTGTGCGGACGTATTAATTGCTTACAAAACACATTTGGAAAGCGGACAAAGCGCTCGCACTTTGCCTATGAATGTAGAAGATAAGAAGTATGTAGAGGACTTACAGTTGCTGACCGCTAAACCGGTTATCTATTGCTGTAATGTAGATGAGGCAAGCGTGGTGAACGGAAATAAATATGTAGAAGAGGTTCGCAAATCTGTTGCGGGAGAAAATGCAGAGGTGGTTATTATTTCTGCGGCTATTGAATCGGAAATTGCAGTGTTGGACGACCCTGCTGACCGCGATTCATTTCTTGCTGACTTAGGATTACAGGAAAGCGGATTGAACCGTTTGATTCGCGCGGCATATCACTTGCTTAATCTTCAAACTTACTTTACTGCCGGAGTTAAAGAAGTTCGCGCATGGACTATTCACAAAGGCGATAAAGGGCCACAGGCTGCCGGTGTAATTCACACCGATTTTGAAAAAGGATTTATCCGCGCACAGGTAATGAGCTACAACGATTTTATTCATTACAAGAGCGAAGCTGCCTGCCGCGATGCCGGTAAGTTGCGAAGTGAAGGCAAAGAATACATTGTGCAAGATGGCGACATTATGCACTTTCTGTTTAACGTGTAGGGCTTATTTTTCTTCCAGCCTCGGGTCTACAATAATATTCTCGGGTTCTACCGATTCAATATTCAACTTGGCAGAGATAACGCGGAAAGTAGTGCGTCTGTTTTTCTGATGTTCTTCTTCGGTGCATTTAGCTCCGTTACCGCAGTTGTTTACCAGTTTGGTTTCTCCGTATCCTTTTGCCTGTAGTGTTTCGGCAGGAACTCCCTTGCTGATTAAATAATCCACCGCGCTTTGTGCACGCGCTTGTGAAAGCTTTAAGTTGTAGGCATCGCTGCCACGGCTATCGGTATGCGAACCAAGTTCTATTTTTAAATCCGGATTTTCTTTAAAGAAGATGGTGATAGAATCCAGCACGAGTTTCGACTCGGGGCGAAGGGTTGCTTTATCGTAATCGTAATAGATGTTCGGGATAACAAGCATCTTCTGGGTAAATATTTTCTCCAACTCAATCTGCGTGTAAAGGCGGATGATGGTAGAGTCCTGATTGCGTTTGCCTTTGGTAGAAACCAGCGCGTTGTTGCTGAAGTAGCCGCCTTTGCTTGCAGTAAGTTTGTAATCGGTTTCGGCTTCTAATTTAAAAACAAACTTACCGGCTGTGTCAGTTGTAGCAGTGGCTATTACTTTATCATCGGTAGATTTCAATTCCACTTTTGCCTTCTGCAAATTTTTTAAACCAAGCACTTTGCTGTCGGGGTTCTCGGGGTTTTCAAAATCTTTCTCCACTACTTTTCCGCGCAGCACAAACAGGTTCATCCATTTTTCTTCGAACCGGTAAATATCATCGCCCCCTTTGCCACCGCTGCGGTTAGAGGATAGATAACCGGCATACAAAATAGTATCATCGGCATCCTTCGGTTTGTATTTATCAATGCTGAAAGCAAAATCATCAGCACCGCTGTTGATGGGGTATTTTAAATTAACCGGGTCTTTAAAACCGGTCTTGGTTCGGGTGGCTTTAAAAATATCTAAGCCGCCCATGCCCGGTAAACCGTTGCTGGAGAAATACAGATTCCCTTTTTCATCTAACCACGGAAAGCGCTCGCTGTAAGGTGTGTTGATGTTGCCCCCCAGATTCTGCGGATTGCCCCAACCGGTATCGTTTTTGGCAAACAGGTAAAGGTCGGTTTCGCCAAAACCACCCACGGCATCGGCCGAAACAAAAAGCAATTTCCCGTCTTTTGAAAGATAAGGGTCGCGCACATTTACGCTGTCAGCAAAAAGGTCAATCTTCAAAGGGTCTGTCCAGTGTTCGTTATTAAACGCGCTGTAATAAATGTGCTCATATTGAGGAGACCTTTGTTCATCGACAATTCCGCGCACGAAATACATTTCTTTAAAATCGTTGCTGAACGTGGCTGAACTTTCATGATAGCCGGTGTTAACCGGTGCACCAAAGTTAACCGGTGATGAAAACTTCTCACCGGTTTTATCGGTAACGAATAAATCCCAGAACTTCTCACCGGTCCATTCATCGTGGTTGCTGCCAAGGGCTTCGCTGCGCGAAGAGGTAAGCACCATCTGCTGTTTAAAAGGCACCAGTGTATAATCTAAGTTGGGCGTATTCAGGGCTTCTAAATTGCGCACCTGTATGCGGGTAAAATTCTTTTTCCATTCTAGGGCATCGCGGCATTGGCTGGCTTGCTTGCGCCCTTCGAAACCTCCGCCCGAAACGCGCTGATACTGCTCAAAACTTTTAAACGCCTCATCGTATTTCTCCTGCTGTTTTTGCATCAGGCCCAATTGGTAAAGCGACTGCTCACCGGCACTTAGGGCTATAGCCTGCTGATACCATTTTTCGGCATTGGCGTAATCGTTAAAGTGGCGGTACGAATCGCCTAACTGGTAAGCAATTTTCTGTTGTTTTAGGGGGTCGTGTTCGGCATTATAATCTTTCTGTAAAAACTCAATGCTCTGGTTGTAGCGGAAAAGCTCGCGTGCGGTTTTAGCGTCTTTAACCTGAAAGGGAACCGTTTTGCAGCCGGCTATGAAAACAAAAACAAGAAGAGAAAAATATTTACCGCCAGGGATCAATGAAATCTATTTCGGACGAAAGTAAAAAAAAGCTGAATAGCGGAAAGCAGGAGAGGGGGTTTATGTGGGTTATTGGTCAGCTACCAAAAACTGTTTGAACCACTAATCGAGGATTACGAGCAGGCTAAAATAGCCTATTTTCATAAAACATTGATTATGTGGCTGTAGGGGGCACTTTCAAGGTTGAAACCTTGCCCTACAGTTCTGTAGGGGGCACTTTCAAAGTCGAAACCCTGCCCTACAGGTCTGTAAGAGGCACTTACAAAGTCGAAACCTTACCCTACAGTTTTGTAGGGGGCACTTTCAAAGTTGAAACCCTGCCCTACAGGTTTGTAGGAGGCACTTTCAAAGTTGAAACCCTGCCCTACAGTTCTGTAGGGGGCACTTTCAAGGTTGAAACCCTGCCCTACAGGTCTGTAGAGGGCACTTTCAAAGTTGAAACTCTGTCCTGCAGTTCTGTAGGAGGCACTTTCAAAGTTGAAACCCTGCCCTGCAGGTCTATAGGAAGCACTTTCCTAATGGAAACTACCCCCGACAGGTCTGTAAAACAGCTCTGGAAAGTGCAAGAATGTGTAATTACTTAAAACGGAGTAGAATCATCAAAGTCTTCCGGCTTGTGTTTCTTCTGGAAAGAAGTATCGTCACCGCCCTCATCGTCATTCATTTTACTCGGCAGTTTCTTGTATTTCGTTTTGTTGTTGCCTTCGCCCATGGTCATATATTGGTCGCTGGCACCAATTTCATCCAGGTTCTCAAACTTCGCAAACTTATTGATAAAGCGAGTGCGCACACTGCCCACGGGGCCGTTACGGTGCTTGGCCACAATTACCTCAGCAATATCTTTGGTAGGGTTGCCTTCGGCATCCTGCTCCAGCCCGTAGTATTCGCCCCGGTAAAGGAACAGAACGATATCGGCATCCTGCTCAATGGCACCCGACTCGCGCAAATCCGACAGAATAGGTTTTTTATCGCCCCCGCGGGTTTCCACCGCGCGCGAAAGCTGCGACAGGGCAATAACCGGTATGCCCAGCTCTTTTGCAAGCCCCTTAAGCGAGCGCGAAATCTGGCTGATTTCCTGCTCGCGGTTGCCGTTACCTTTGCCGTCCACCGTGCCGCTCATCAACTGCAGGTAGTCGATAATAATCATCTGAATATCGTGCTGCTGTTTAAGCCTGCGGCATTTGCTGCGCAGTTCAAACACGTTAATGGCAGGCGTATCGTCAATAAACAGCTGCGCATTTTTCAGGTTATCTATTTTTGAAGTAAGAATGCGGTATTCGTATTCTTCCAGATTTCCCCTGCGTATTTTATCCGAAGGGATTTGTGTTTCCATCGAAATCATACGCTGCACCAACTGCACCGATGACATTTCTAACGAGAAAATAGCGATAGGTTTTTTGTGATCGATAGCTGCGTTACGCGCCAGTGCCAGCGTAAAAGCTGTTTTACCCATGGCCGGCCGGGCCGCCACTATAATTAAATCAGATTTCTGCCAGCCACCGGTCATTTTATCAAGGTCGAAGAAACCCGAAGGAACCCCGTTCAGGTGGTCTTCGGTATTGTTCATGCGGATATCAATTTCCTTCAACTCCTCCATCAACAGCGAAGCCATGTCCTCCGAGTTTCTTTTCAAACTATTTTCAGCAATGCCGAAAAGATTTTTCTCTGCCTTATCCAGTAACTCAAACACATCGGTGGTGTCTTCGTAAGCATCTTTAATAATTTCGGTAGAAGTAGAAATAAGCAGGCGCTGAATGTATTTTTCGGCAATCAAACGGGCGTGATACTCAACGTTAGCAGCCGAACCTATTTTGTTGGTGAGCTGTGCCACATAAAAAGGACCACCGGCAGCTTCTAACTCTCCGTTCTTTTTCAATTGCTCTGTTACTGTCAGCAAATCGATAGGCCGCTGATTCTGATAAAGCAAACGGATAGCTCTCCATATTTTCTGATGTGCATCTACATAAAACGATTCGTCTTTCAGAATGTCGCTGATGTCGTTAATTGCATTCTGCTCAATCATTACAGCACCCAGCACTGCTTCTTCCAGGTCTTTTACCTGCGGGGGAAGTTTGCCGTAATCAATTACGTTTTGCTCAGCCGATGATCTTCTTACAAAGGTCTTTTTCGCTATTTCTATTGGGTCTGCCATAATTCAATTCTCCATTTCACCGCGCTTTTGGCGCATTTATTTCTTAAAAAAGTGGGGGACGAAAATCTACTTTTGATTATTCAAATCACAACCTTATTGATTAAATTTTTCCAAACGTTCCACCAACAGTTCCTCGCCACTTTTCAACATTTTAAATATACTAAATGAAAAACAGATGGATTGCACAGTCTGTGCAGAAGTGAAACTTATTGCGGGTTTTTAGACGCTTTTATTTAAAAGCATCCAGCCCGGTAACATCCATTCCGGTAATAAGCAGGTGAATATCGTGGGTTCCTTCGTAGGTAATTACCGTCTCCAGGTTCATCAGGTGGCGCATTACCGGATACTCGCCTGTAATACCCATACCGCCTAACATCTGGCGGGCATTGCGGGCAACGTCCAGTGCAATTTCGCAACTATTACGCTTGGCCATGCTTATCTGAGCAGCTGTAGCGCGTCCTTCGTTTTTAAGAACACCCAAACGCCAAACCATTAATTGAGCTTTGGTGATTTCAGTAATCATTTCGGCTAATTTCTTTTGCTGCAATTGAAACTGCCCGATAGGTTTGCCAAACTGTATTCTTTCTTTTGAATAGCGCAATGCTGTATCATAACAGTCAAGCGCAGAACCGATAGCTCCCCAAGCAATGCCGTATCGGGCAGTAGATAAACAACCCAGCGGTCCTTTAATACCAGATACATTCGGCAATAAATTTTCCTTCGGCACTTTCACATTGTTGAACACTAACTCCCCCGTAATAGAAGCGCGAAGACTCCATTTGCCGTGGGTAGTGGGAGTGGAGAAGCCTTCCATTCCGCGCTCTACAATCAATCCGTGAATTTTTCCGGCTTCGTTCTTTGCCCATACCACGGCAATATCGGCCAGTGGTGCATTGCTGATCCACATCTTTGCTCCGTTCAGCAAATAGTGGTCGCCCATATCTTTAAAATTCGTCTCCATCCCGGCAGGATTCGAACCATGGTTCGGCTCCGTCAATCCGAAACAGCCAAACAATTCGCCTTTGCCCAGTTTTGGTAAATACTTTCTGCGCTGTTCTTCGCTGCCGTATTTATAAATAGGATACATCACCAGCGAACCCTGCACCGAAGCCGTTGAACGAATACCTGCATCACAACGTTCCAGTTCCTGCATAATAATTCCGTACGAAATTTCATCTAAGCCGCCACCGCCATATTCTGCCGGTAAACTAGGGCCGAATGCTCCAATCTCTCCTAACTCTTTTACAATATGTTTTGGGAACTCAGCACGCTGCGCATAATCTTCAATAATAGGGCTCAGGTTTTTCTTTACATAGTTACGAACCGTTTCGCGTATTAGTTTGTGCTCAGTAGTCAATAAATCATCTATGTTGTAATAGTCATGTCCGTTGTATAAATCGCTTCTCATAATTAATTATTGTTTGAACAGGGCGAAAATAAAAACAAATGCATGTGATGAAAACTCATCTGCAAAATGGTTTAATTCGCACAAAATTTTACCATGGGTTTAATTGCAGTTGAAGGCTTACAGTTTTATTCGCACCACGGTTATTACAAAGAAGAACAGGTGCTTGGCGGAAAGTATACGGTGGATATTTACATGCAGGTAAATATTGAAGAAGCTGCAGCCACAGACGATTTAAGCAAGACCATTAATTACGAAGAGATTTATCAGCTCACCAAAAACGAAATGGAACTTCGCGCCAAACTGATTGAGCACGTTTGCAAGCGCATACTCGATAAAATAAAATTAAAATACCCTAACCTTGATCACGTCCGGGTTAGAGTGAGCAAACATAACCCGCCTTTAAAGGGTAGTGTGGAGCGTGTATATGTAGAACTGGAGCAGTAATTCATTTTGAGAATTTGAAAACTTGAATAGTTTTGCGTTCCCAATTTTTAAAATTGGTCGGGTGGCCGAGTGGTTAGGCTCAGCTCTGCAAAAGCTGCTACAGCGGTTCAAGTCCGCTCCCGACCTCCAATATAAACCCTTGTTACCAATGAAGTAGCAAGGGTTTTGTTTTTTACCATACCTAATTCATACCTAATTGTATATTTCTATGGAAGATTATACCTAATAAGGCAAAATAAGCTAAATGCCCTATGTAAACACCACCAGCTTCTTTACCTTTTGCACCGTACCAAGCGATACCTTGCATCTACTTGCAGTATCTCTAAGCGACTTTTTCATTCTAAGAAACCTTACCACTTCTTTATAATTGTTCAATACTTGCTCTGGTGTTTCAGTTGTTCCCTTTTCGCGACCTTTATAAACTCCGCGCTTCTTCGCCTCGGCAATCCCTTCAGCTTGTCTCTCTTTCAATGTAGCTTTTTCCATTTCCGAGATATTGGCCAACACGCTAACGATTAGTTTAAACGTTGGATTCTCTTTGCCGTTCACCAGCGACTCCAGTCCCAAGTTGTCTACCTTTAATGTTACACCTGCTTTCGTAAGCGAATCAATGGTCTGTAATACATCGAGTGTTGAGCGTCCCATGCGGTCGATGCTGCTGACGCTTATATAATTTATATTACCAGCTGCGATTTCAGATAGAAGCTCTTTTGCCTGTGGACGTTCAGCGAATGGAATTGCTCCACTAATTTTATCCAAGAATACTTTCTCTTCCGAGTGCTGTCTTACCAACTGTCTTTCTTCATTTTGCTTCATTGTTGAAACCCTGATATAGCGTGCTTTCATATTTGCTCTGTTTTGTTGGGGCAAATATAAAAAAATCCCTTTAAATGTATCAATATTAGGGTGGTTATATTTAATACACCTAAAACGCCCCTATTTTGATGATTTGGAGTTATTACGTGTTTGTAGGTATGGCTATAACCTATTCCTGACACAAATGTGTTCAGGGAAGCGGAAGACTTGCAGGTACCAAGAAGGACTATAAGGGCGTGGAGGTAAGCAAGATTGTGGGCATCAACATCAATACCATCACCAAGGTCAGGAAGCTGGGGTTGGTTGCGTAGTCTCATGCAAGATTTGAAATCACAAACACAAAGTGATACGTTTTGATACGATTATATCTGATTATGATACGGAGTCAAGCCAAGCCGTGGAGATGCTCTGGCTTTCCTGAGCAAGAAGAAAAACAAGAAGGCTCTGGACTTATTAAAACAGGGTTATAAGGGCGTGGAGGTAAGCAAAATCGTGGGCATCAATATCCATACCATCACCAAGGTCTGGAAGCTGGGGTTGGTGGCTTAATAATGAAAAAGCCAGCCCATTGCAGGACTGGCTTTAAGATTTGCTGATAGTTTATAGTTCGCGGTATGGTTTAAATACAAATGGTTAAATAGCTGAATAGTTAAAAAGCCCGAACCGCACGCACGGAGTAAGTGTCGTTCTTATTGCCGTAGTAGCCGTTGGCACTCCCACCGCTGAAGCCGAAGCCCCACGCGTAGCCCGCATTGAGCTCCGAACTACTCCAATAGTAGGCATTATTTCCCAATTGAGTGGCACCTGCAATTTGTGATATTGACCGTGCAACGGTGTAGTAATTATTCCAAAGCATGTTTAATTCTTGAATTGAAGGAAGATACCAGTCACTTTGCCCATTATTTGTAGAATTTAAACAAAGAGCAGCCGCACTGCTTGTATGGCCTGCCTGCCCTACTATAGCGTTGCTATTGCTTAAGCCATCCCAACTGCTTTGAGCAGATGCACCAATTAACGAAGTATCTCTGTTGCTCCAAACCTGATTTGTGCTTAAATCTGTTTTATCTACTATCAATCCGTGTTCTGCGCCTTGTGCATCTTTGAATAAATGGAAGATAACGCCACCACCAAATTGTTCACCTATGTAGTGTGTGAAGTTTCCGCCACTTCCTCCACCACTCACTGTTCCCGCACTCTTGGCATACAAGGCATAAGGCACACTTAATAGCTGTGTAGTGCCCATGACAAGGAAGTTGGTGCCTCCATTGGCATCCATACCTACCTTCAGGTAGTAGTTATCGTTGCTCCAATCAATGGTGCTCATGCTGCCACTTTGCACCGCTCCGCCCCCTACCGTAAGGTTAAAGAGACCAAACTGGTCGGTATTTACAAAGTGGTTTTCGCTATATACAGCAGTGCCTAATGCCGAGGTTTTTAATATGGTTATTTGTATGCCTATGGTAGCGTTGGCAATAGGGTTGCTTTGCGCATTGCGCGCCACGGCACTGTAATTAAATGCCGCAGGCGGTATTTGTGCCTTTACTGCTACCATTAAAAGTAGAAAGCATAAAGTTGAAAGTATTGTTAGCTTTTTCATCGAATTTATTTTTTTGATTGGTTTAATAATTTATTGCTTGATGATTTTGTAATTGCCCAGTAGCTTACCGCTTTCGTTTTTTAGCAGCAGCAGGTAGGTGCCCGAAGCATAGGCGGCTGTGTTGATGCCTATTTTGTTGCTTATGCCTGCATATTGGCTGCTGCTGAGGGTTTTGCCTTGCAGGTCGGTTATTTCTACCACTAACTGACTAAGCGTGGTAGCTGCCACATCTACCGTAAGCAAATCGGTGGTGGGGTTAGGGTAAACGCTTACGTTCAGCACATCTTTATCGGGCGTGTTTACGGATAAGACCGTGGTGCTGCCTGTGGCTGCATTGGTAAAACCACTGCCCAGCGTGTTGCCGTTGGCATCGGTTTGATTTTTAACTACCAGCTCGCCCACTGTAAAGTTGAGAGAGCCGTTGGCTTGGGTAAATTTTACACCAGCAGTGGTTACTGCCTGCGGGGCAAGGCTTTGAGCGAAGCTGAGGGTTCCCATAAGCATAGCTGCTCCCAGCAGTAATGGTTTTGATTTATTTTTTCTCATATTGTTTAAGGATTGGTTTTTGTGAATCACAACAGTATTGCCCGTCAAAAGTAAGAAACCTTTTTAACGGGAACTCAGCAAATGAAAGCTGTAGTGATTGGGCATAAACAGCAAGCAGTGCTACCCATTTAGCCAATCCTGTATGTAGTCATCAAGCTTGAGCAACTGATTGTTGATTTTATTAAGCTCAAATCTATCTGGTGAAAATCCCTTGCCCACCCAATTCTTGTATTCCTTATGTTCAGGATGCCGCTTGTTCTTTAAGGCCTTAATCAAAGTATCATAACCCTTGATACCCCCGCAATCTTCAGGAGGACAAGCATTTTTCCCACTCATGCAATAGGGATAGGCCTGACCGCTTGCTTTGGCAAGAAATCTTTCAACAACGATATAATGCATCCAGTTATCTCCGAAATCATAAGTATACCGAAGAAGTTCTCTGGTGTCAACCAACAGTGATTCAAGGGTGATGGTTCGAGCATCCAGCATATTCTCGTTGGCTTCAGGAACGGCATCGTTTATCTCGCCAAAATGATAACCGTGGTGTTCGAATTCAAATAGGTGATAGTTCTGCCAGCCGAAAGCAATCTGTATGATATGATGAAGCTCGAATAGCGATGTCTCCTTTTCAACCCGAAGCCGCCTCCAGATTACAGGCCTTATCCCTTGTATAAATACCCTCAATTGGATGATGTCTTCCATCTACTTAAACAACTTTTTGATTAGACCTAAGAGGCTAAACGATGTTCGGTTATACACTCTATTATAAGCAGCCTTCTTCGGATTGGTCAACCAACCCCATCCTCTGGGAGCTCTGAGTCCCAAATCGTTTTTGATGATGCGCTTGGGTGATGTTCGTGCGGCAAGCATTTTTGAGAACGAAGGTTTTCTGAATCCGAATTTCATATTGACTAAGTTATACCTGAGAGGTAAGTTAATACTTATTCCAATACAGCTTTGTTTATCAAACCTAAATGCATTACAATAGGCTTCCAATAAAGGGTCAAAGATTGTTGACGTACATATCAATACCATCACCAAGATAAAAAAGCTGGGGCTGACAGCTTAGGCAGACCGTTTCGGATTTATGGGTGGGAAAGGGAAAGTGCAATAGGTGCAAATAAGGGCTTCTTCCGCGCAAAAGCTTTTACAGAGAGGGCATTGCTTTGATTGTAGCTGACCAAGTGCTTTTATGAGAAACAATTTATCCTTTTTCATTTGCAGTTTTCTGAAATTGCTTTGTATGCTTCAGCTTTACCAAGTTCACCAG
>CAIYOV010000243.1 GCA_903927935.1 uncultured Bacteroidota bacterium
CGAAGTAATCCCCGGTGGACCTTCAGAAAGAGTAGGTCTACGTGCCGGTGATAAAATCATAAAGGTAAACGACACTACGGTTGCCGGGATTAAAATTGAAAACGAAGGGGTAATTAAGAAACTACGCGGACCTAAAGGAACCAAAGTGCATGTAAGCATGATGCGCCAGGGGGAACACGGGTTGATTGAATTTACCATCACCCGCGACAAAATTCCTATTTACAGTATCACAGCTTCTTATTTGGTGCAACCAGGTGTAGGTTATGTTCGCCTAGAAAGATTTTCAGCCACTACCATGCAGGAGTTTGCGCAGGCTGTAGATAAACTGCGCAATCAGGGAATGAAAGATTTGATTTTCGATTTACAGGGCAACGTAGGCGGCTATCTTTACACAGCGGTAGATATGTGTAACCAGTTCTTAGGCGATAACAAACTGATTGTTTACACACAGGGAGTTCACTCCACCTATCAGCCTTATTTTTCAAACAACCGCGGTTTCTTTAAAGAAGGAAAAGTAGTAGTGATGATTGATGAAGGTTCTGCCTCTGCTGCCGAAATTCTTTCCGGTTGTATTCAGGATAACGACCGCGGCTTGTTGGTTGGCAGAAGAACATTCGGAAAAGGATTGGTACAAAAACCTTTCACCCTCTCCGATGGTTCGCAATTGAAACTGACTACTGCACACTATTACACTCCGAGCGGAAGATGCATTCAGAAACCCTACGGGCAAGGCAACAAAGATTATCGCGAAGATTATAAAGAGCGTTTGGAGTCCGGTGAGCTTTTTGGCAAAGACACTTTCAAGTTTGCAGACTCGCTGCATTATCATACTACCAACGGAAGAAATGTATATGGCGGTGGCGGAGTGATGCCCGATTTTTTTGTGCCTATTGATACCTCCGGCAACTCCCCGCTTTTCAATCAGTTAATACGCAAAGGGGTGGAAAATAAATTCTGCTTAGAGTTTGTAGACAAGAACCGGACTGAGCTGAACCGCTTATATCCTTCTGCCGATTCGTTTTTCAACTACTTCGAAATTGATACTATTCTTCTTGCAAATTACGTAGCGGCAGCTGTTACCGACAGCGCTATTAAAATAAAAGAAGGGATGAATCCGAAAACTTTCTGGCAGTATTTCGGTGCAGTTAAGAATGATACCCTCATTAATTTTGAGAGAGATTTTGCAAAATCAGATAAACTCATCAAAGCCCGGTTGAAAGCTAACATAGGCCGCAACTTATTTGATGCAGCTATGTTTTATCGTGTGATTAACGCAACGGTTAATAATGTTTTTGCAAAAGCATTGGAAGTAATAAACAACAACAACAAATTCGATGCTCTTAAGCCGAAAGAAGAAATAAAAGAAGACACGAATAAACCGAAAAGCGGTTCGAAAGAAAGGCAGAAGAAAAGACTGAAAATTACGACTACAAAAAAAGCGAAGTAAATGGCGAAGATTGGATTGTTCTATGGCACCGACACAGGCAACACAGAAAGAACGGCAAAGAAGATTAAGGAATTGGTCGAAGCCAAAATAGGCGCAGGCAAAGTTGACCTGCTTGAAATTTACAAGAAGAAGAAAGAGGATATGGCCAAATACGATTTGCTGATTCTCGGAATGCCAACCTGGTATGATGGCGAATTGCAGGGCGATTGGGAAGAATACATTGGCGAAATGAACCAGATTGATTTCACAGGTAAGAAGGTCGCCTTCTTTGGCTTAGGAGATCAATATGGATATGCTTCTTATTTCTGCGATGCGCTTGGAGTGTTTGCTGAAATGGTGGAAAAGCAAGGCGGAAAGATTGCAGGATTTACCAGCGCTGCCGGTTACGAACACGATTTTTCTAAAGCACAGCGTGGCGACCAGTTCGTAGGCTTATGCCTGGATGTAGATAATCAGGATGATTTAACGGAGCAAAGATCAAAGCAATGGGTAGACCAGATTGTTGCAGAGTTTGGATTGTAAATCCTGCTTACTAAAACAAGAAAGGCGACAGTATTTGTCGCCTTTCTTGTTTTAG
>CAIYOV010000244.1 GCA_903927935.1 uncultured Bacteroidota bacterium
AAAACCGTTAAAGAGAAAAATATTGATGTATTTTTGTCCAACTCGTTCGGCTTTGGTGGAACTAACTCAACACTGATAGTTAAGAAGTGGAAAGGAATTTAATATTAAGTGCTATGACAAACGAAGAAATAATTTCTAAAATCAACCAATTTCTGGTAGAAGAATTTGAAGTGGATGGAGCTACAATCACCCCCGATGCACCTTTGAAAGAAACACTCGAACTGGACTCACTCGACTATGTTGATCTGGTGGTTATTATTGAAGGCAACTTTGGTATTAAAGTAAAACAGGAAGACTTCACCGGTATTCTGACCTTCCGGAATTTATACGATTACGTTATCAGTAAATCAGCCCAATCCACCTTGTAAATGGCTGAATGGGAAGGGAAATCGCGGGGCAATAAAATCGGTTATGCCATTTTCATTTTTATTTTTAAAAACTTCGGAGTACGTCCTGCTTATTTCATCCTTCTTTTTGTAGCGCTTTATTATTTTTTCTTCTCTGCCGAAACGTCAAAACACATCTATCATTACTTTAATCAGCGCATCGGTTACGGCAAACTGAAATCCTTTTTCAAAATCTATGTTAGCTATTACCGCCTGGGCCAAATGCTCATTGATAAAACAATGATTATGTCTGGAATGGAAAGTCAATTCACTTCCGAATCGTTTGGTGCTGAAAACATGCGCAATATTGTTTCAGGAAACAAAGGGGGGATTTTATTGGGCGCGCATCTCGGCAATTGGGAAATTGCAGGGCACTATTTAATGGGTTATGGAGACACGATTAATATTCTCGTTTTCGACCGCGAGCACGAGCAGATTAAAAAATATATGGATGAGGTTACCGGTGGAAGAAAATTTAAACTCATTCCCATCAAAGATGATCTTTCGCACATTTATGAAATTGGCGAAGCGCTGGAGCGAAATGAAATAATAGCCACTACAGCCGACCGTTTTTTAAGTGACGGCAAAACACGCAGCTTTAAATTTTTGGGCGAAGAAGCGCGTTTCCCTTTGGGGATTTTTCAAATCATCAAAACCTTTCGGGCTAATTATTCTTTTGTTTATGGGGTGAAACGGAGCGCCACACATTATAATTTTTATTGCCGTCCGCACAGAACGGTAACGAAAGAAACAACCATTGATGCCATTATGGAAGATTATATTCGTGACCTGGAAGGAATGGTAAAAGAGAATCCTGACCAGTGGTTTAATTATTACGATTTTTGGAAAAAAGCATAAATGACACTACCCATTACCGGACAGAACCTGATAGACCTTATCCCTCAGAAACCGCCTTTTGTTTTAGTCAGTTCGTTGTTGGCTGTCAGCAATAATCATTCGGTTACTGCTTTTAACGTTGATAACAATCACGTGTTGTGTAATAACGGGAAACTCACTGCTGCCGGACTAATGGAAAATATTGCACAAACCGCAGCTGCTAAAATGGGATACGAATGCGATTTACTAGGCAAGAAAATTCCTATTGGTTTTATTGGCGATGTTCGCGACTTTACTTTCATCCGGTTGCCGAATGCCGGTGATCAGATCGAAACAGAAATCAACATTGTTCACCGGATATTTCATGTTAGTTTAATTACCGGAACTATCAAACTCAACGGTGAAATAATTGCTGAATGTAAAATGAAAATATTTGTAGAACCTGAGGATAATAAAACAGGGCAGGCAGCATGAGCAATAAACACGCATCCTCTTTAACGGCTGTTGCCAGAATTGAAGTCCGTTTCAACGAATGCGACCCCTTAGGTATTGTGTGGCATGGTAACTATGTCAACTATTTTCAAGAAGGCAGAGAAGCATTCGGAAAGAAATACGAACTGGATTACATGGATATGTATATGAAAGGTTACGCCACTCCTATAGTTCATCTTTCAACCGATTTTAAAAAAACATTGCAATACAAAGATGTGGCATTGGTAGAAACTACTTTGCGTAAAACCGATGCAGCCAAAATCATTTTCGATTACATTATCCGAAATGAAAAAACGAACGAACTGATTTGCAAAGGAACCACAACACAGGTTTTTGTAACAAGCAGAGATATGATTCTTTCATTAGTTGTTCCTGAAGTCTTTGCGCATTGGAAAAAGAAAAACGGATTACAATGACTCCTGTTTACGTTGCTGCCGATAATATTACTTCACCGCTCGGAAACTCCACTAAGGAGAATTTCGAAAAGGTAAAGAATGATCTTTCTGCCATCCGTAAAATTACTGACACATCGCTTTCATCGGAACCGTTCTATGCTTCCATGTTTGCAAATGATTTTTTCGAAGAGTTGGAAAGTGATTTTACCTGTTTCGAAAAAATCTGCATCGCGTCAATAGCAGATGCGTTATCCGGTGCCTCTATAAAACTTTCCTCCAGCGATACACTTTTTATACTTTCTACTACTAAAGGGAACATCGAATTAATTGAAGGCAGAGAAGTAAATGAAGAAATCAGAAAGCGGATTTCACTTTTCGATACAGCCAAAATTATTGCCGGGCATTTCGGTGCTGAAAATAAACCACTTGTAGTTTCCAATGCCTGTATCTCCGGAGTCCTTTCGGTTATTATAGCAAAACGTATGCTGGAGGCGGGCAAATACAAACATGCGGTTATCACCGGGGCTGACGTTCTTTCAAGGTTTATCATCAGTGGCTTTCAATCGCTGAATGCCATGAGTAAAAATCCCTGTAAACCATTTGATAAAACCCGCGATGGAATTAACCTAGGTGAATGTGCTGCTACTATCGTACTAACCACCGACAAATCGCTTTCGAAAAATATTTTAGTAAACGGTGGCGCAAGTTCTAACGATGCCAACCATATCTCCGGTCCTTCGCGCACCGGTTTGGAATTATCTTTTGCAGTTAAATCCGCTATGCACGAAAGTAAAGTTGATGCTCAGGATCTGTCATTTATTTCAGCGCACGGCACGGCTACTTTGTTCAATGATGAAATAGAGGCCAAAGCATTCAGTAATGCATCGCTTTCGCAGATTCCGTTACATAGTTTGAAAGGACATTTCGGTCATACTCTAGGTGCGGCTGGAGTGCTTGAATCAATATTTACTTATCAGTCGCTTTTAGAGGGAATTGTATTGCCGAGTAAGAACTTTGAAACTTTGGGTGTTTCGGAAAACGTATTTGTAAATAGGGAACTCTCACGGGGCGATAAAAACCATGCGTTAAAAACTGCGTCAGGATTTGGCGGCTGCAATGCTGCCATTATATATTCGCACACCTAAAATTTAATTATGAGTACAGAAAAAGTTGATGTTTTAGTAATTGGTGCAGGACCATCAGGAACGGTTGCGGCTTCTATTATCAATAAAGCAGGGTTTAAGGTTAAAATTGTTGAGAAGGAAAAATTTCCCCGCTTTGTAATTGGCGAAAGTTTACTGCCGCGATGTATGGAGGCTTTGGATGATGCTGGTTTTCTGCCGGTGCTGAAAGAACAAGGCTATCAGGAAAAGTTTGGTGCAAAATTTACACATGGCGAAAACGGTGTAATGGATTTTAATTTCAGCGACCAGTTTACCAAAGGCTGGAGTTGGACCTGGCAGGTGCCTCGTGCGCATTTCGATAATGTGTTGGCAACCGAAGTGCAGCGCATGGGTGTTGAGTTAGAATTTGAAACAACGGTAACTGCTATACAGTTTGAAGGAACAAATTCAACAACAACTGTAGTTGACAAAAACGGAAATGAAAGGAAAATTGAAGCACGCTTTATTGTAGATGGCTCTGGCTATGGCAGAGTGATTCCGCGTTTGTTCAAATTGGACAAACCTTCTCATCTTCCATCGCGCAAAACTTTGTTTACACATATCCGCGATACTCGCAGAAACGACTATGTTGAGCCCAACCGTATTCTGATAGTTGACCATAAACCAGGGGTATGGGCATGGTGTATTCCTTTCAGCAACGGGATTACTTCCTGTGGTTTTGTAAGTGAGCCGGCTTTTTTTGAACCTTTTACCGGTAACCCGGAAAAGCAATTGCGCGACATCATTGCTACGGATTGGAGCATAGCACCCCGGTTTAAAGATTGCGAGTTTTTATTTGAACCGCGCGTGTTGCAATCGTGGTCGGTTAGTACGGATAGGTTCTTTGGTGATGGCTTTGTGCTGACAGGGAATGTAACCGAGTTTCTCGATCCCGTTTTTTCTTCAGGAGTTACATTGGCAACTGCCTCCTCTCAAATTGCCAGCAAATTAGTGGTGCGACAACTCAAAGGCGAAAAGGTGGACTGGCAGAAAGAATATACTGATGTAATGATGCAGGGGGTGGATACTTTCCGGTCCTATGTATTGGCATGGTACGATGGATATTTACAGAAGATTTTCTTTGCCGAGGAACGAAATGAAGAGGTGATTCGCCAGATCTGCTCTGTTTTGGCCGGTTATGTTTGGGACACCGATAATCCGTATGTAAAGAACCACAGCACTTATCTGAAGAGAATGGTGAGGCTCATTAACGTGGGTAAAAAACTAAAAGACTTGGAAGAAAATGAGGCGGGCTTAAACGAAAATTGAATTTTCCTCCGATTATCTTCATGTTGTATTTTCATATTGCTGACAACGCTTAAGGCTGTAGTGGTGTCTGTTATTTATTAATTTGCGAAGCAATTACTTATGAGAATACTTCTATTTGTTGCCGCTTTAATAATGGCTTTTACGGGAAATGTGCAGTCTCAGGCGTTTCCCAACCCCGCTAGTTTATCTACCGGTCAGGGTGCGCCAGGAACATTTGACCCTATCTGGACCACTTCCGGTTGGTTTTCAACTAATCCACCTAACCCAATAGTGTTAACTTATACTTCCGCGTTAATTAATAACAACTGTGCTCCCGGGTCTTGGGTTAATCCTGCCACTTTACCCCCACCGGTTAACAATGGAAACTGGATCACCGGCACTACTACTCCTTGTGCAGGTAACACCAATGATGGGTATATGTACTTTCGTCTCACCCTTAACTTACCGGCCGATTGTAATGGCAACAGCGTGGCAACTACCGGTAACTATGTGTTGTATCTTTCAGGCTATGCGGACAATACCATAACCGATATTTATGTAAACGGTACCAGCACCGGCATCAGCGGAGGCAGTTATACTTCTCCTCTTAGTATTACATTAACAGGACCTTGGGTAGCAGGCGTTAACTATGTAGATGTTTTAGTTTATAATTTTCCTAACGGTGGTTCATCAAACCCATACGGTTTATTATTGGTGGCAAACAGCGTAGCCAGTTCGGTAGCCGATGGTGATGGTGACGGCATACCGGATATTACCGATCAATGCCCCTGCATGCAAGGCAACTTGGCTAATGGGTGCCCTCCGGTGGTTATCAGCGGAGATACAGTTCTTTGTGCAGGCGAAAGCACTACCCTGACTGCTTCAGGAATTACCGGTACTTATTTATGGAATACGGGTGCCGTTACTGCTTCAATAACGGTCAATCTGGCAGTCACTACCAGATACAGTGTGGCTATTACCGCCTCCAATGGTTATACTGATTCTGCTGCGGTTAACGTTACAGTAAACTCTTTGCCGGTTGTGGGAATTAATCCGGCATCAATTGGTATTTGTGCAAGAAACTCCGCAACACTAAATGCTACCGGTGCAGCAAATTATACATGGAGTGATGGGTCTACTACATCTGCTATCACTGTTTCACCGGTTGCCACCACGAATTATTCAATTACCGGAACAGACGCAAACAGTTGTTCCGCAACTGCCACGGACACTGTTACCGTTTATTCTTTGCCCGTAACTTCCATTAGTCCGGCACCGGTTACTATCTGTAATGGAGCTAGCGTTACTTATACTGCCACAGGAGGAACATCTTATGTATGGAGCAATGCTGCTGGCACAGCGGCTATTATTGTCTCACCGGTTATCACAACTTCTTATACAGTTACCGTTACAGATGCCAATACTTGTACTGCAAGTGCATCTACCAGCGTAACAGTAAATCAACTTCCGGTCGCTGCAATAAGTCCGGCAGTGGTTGCCATTTGCAATGGCCAGAGCACTCTCCTCACCGCTACCGGTGGGCCCGCTTATGTTTGGAGTAATACTGCGAATACTGCATCTGTAACTGTTTCACCGGCTGTCACAACAACATACTCTGTAACTATTACTGATGCCAACACCTGCACCGCCACAGCTGGTGCAGATGTAACAGTGAATCCTGTTCCTGTAGCAGCGATAAATCCTACAGCGGTAACTATCTGCAATGGAGACAATACAACACTTACTGCCAACGGGGCACCGGGTTACAGTTGGAGTAATGCTGCGAATACAGCGGCTATTACTGTTTCACCGACAACGAGTACTACTTATACAGTTACTGTAACCGATAGTAATACCTGTACCGGTAGTGCATCAGCAACGGTTACAGTTGTTCCAACCATGGTTCTGTCTTCTGTAAATACTGATATTAGCTGCAATGGAGCAGGTGACGGAGCAATTAATCTGATTGTCAGCAGCGGTCAACCTCCTTATGCTTTCTTATGGAGTAACAGTTCTGTGAGTGAAGATCTCCTCAATATAGCTCCGGGCAATTACGTGGTAACTGTAACCGATAATGCAGCATGTTCGTCTACGGCATCAGTTGTCATAACAGAGCCTTCGGCACTGGCGCTTACTTCTTCGTTTACAAACCCAAGTTGCGAAACTAATGGTGCCGATGGAAGTATCACTCTGAATATAAACGGAGGAACTTTGCCTTATCAGTACAGTTGGTCGGGTGGTGTGGGCAGTGCTAGTCTGTTGAATATTGCACCCGGAAATTATAGGGTAACCGTAAGTGATGCAAACAGTTGTACGGTGGTTGCGGCCTTTTCATTAGCATATGTTTATGATTTTTCTGTACAGGCAACTCCACCGGTAACAATTAAACTTGGAGAAAGTACAACAATAGGGTACACCCTTGCAGGCAATGCCGGAAATTATAATGCATTTTGGAGTCCTTCTGCAACGCTTAGTTGCATCGATTGTGTTTCTCCAACTGCAACCCCTAATGTAACTACGCTTTATCAGATTGAAGTAAAGAACGATGCCGGTTGTGTGGTAATTGACCGGGTTGCGGTTACTGTAATTCCCGACTACTCAGTATTTGTGCCGAACGCATTTACCCCTGATAATGATGGAAACAACGATTTTTTTAAAATGTTCGGCATTACCAAATCAATTGTGTTTCTCGAAATTCAGGTATTCAACCGCATAGGCGAAAAGGTTTTTGAATCGAAGGATCATGATTTTGCATGGGATGGAACTTACAAAGGGGTATTGCTGAATCCCAGTGTATTTACCTGGCAAATGAAACTTACGTTTATTGACGGACACCGCGAAGAATTGCGCAAAGGTTCTGTTACTCTTTTAAGATAGGAAGTAAATCTGCCTGCTTTTTAAATCCTGTTTTGTTTTTCGCATAACTCCTCTATTTTTCCACCGTTGACAGAATGAACAACCAAATCTCAATTACCTCTTATATCCTCCTTCGCAATAACCAAATCATATTGGATGGGAAAGTGATTTTCGAAAACAAGGAGTTAACAGCTTTTGATTTTTTGCAGGCAGCTTATGATCATTTCCAAATCAACTATCCGAAGTTTTTCAAGATGGATAGCCTATGTAAAACTGGTTTTATAGTAAATGAAATTCTGTTGCGCGATAAAAAACTGAGCGAAGAATTTCAACCCGAAGAAATCGGAATCATTTTTTCTAATGCCAATTCCAGTTTAGATAGCGACATCCGGTATGAAGCGAGTATTGCCAACACCCCAAGTCCTGCACTTTTTGTTTACACTCTCCCTAACGTCCTCATTGGCGAATTATGTATCCGTCACCGAATAAAAGGCGAAACTGCATGTTTCGTTTTTGATATATTTGACGCAACGTTTCAAAGCGATTATGTGAACTTGCTTTTTGAAACGGAGAAAGTAAAAACATGTGTTTCGGGTTGGGCAGATTATTATAACGGGAAAGCCGAAACATTTTTTTATTTAGCGGAAACAGGGAAAGAAAATTCACTAACACATAATTCATCAAACGTCAATAAAATTTTTCAAGGAATATGAGTGAACTCATCGCTACACTGAAAGTGCAAATTATAGAACAATTGAATTTACAACATCTTAAACCCGAAGATATTGGCGATGACCAGCCGCTTTTTGTTGAAGGTCTTGGATTGGATTCAATTGATGCGCTGGAACTCATTGTGTTGCTGCAACAGAAATACGGAATCAAACTCGCTAATCCGCAGGATGGCCCTCAGGTTTTTAAAACGGTGCGTTCCATTGCAGATTATATCACTGCTCACAAGTCGAAATAATTTTCACTAACAATTATGCGGGTATTTATTGCAGGTAAAGGTGTTATTTCTGCCATCGGAAATAATGTGCAGGAAAACCTTGCATCGTTGCGAAATTCGAAATCGGGTGTTTCTAAAATCACTATTCTTCCTACTCGTTATGCAGAAACTATTCCTGCTGCTGAAATTAAATTAACGAACGAAGAACTTGCACAGTTTTCCGGATTATGCAGTAATGAACCCCGAACGGCTTTGCTCAGTTTAATTGCCGCGAAAGAAGCAATAGCTAATGCCAATATTCCTGATTTTAAAAAATGGAGAACCGGTTTTATTTCTGCCAATACGGTTGGTGCTATGGATAAAACCGAAACCATTTACAAATATTTCATGGAGGATAGTAATACCGACAAGCTCCTGGAGGAAGACCCTTATGATGCCGGTTATATTACCGAACTGGTAGCAGATAAGCTCGGCATTAAAGATCACATCACTACTATCAGCACTGCCTGTTCTTCATCGGCCAATGCCATGGCATATGGTGCGCGTTTAATTAAAACCAATCAGTTGGATATTGTAGTTGCGGGAGGCTGCGATGCCATGAGCCGCTTTACACTGAACGGTTTTAATTCATTGATGATTCTCGACAATATGCCATGCACCCCTTATGATGAAAACCGCAAAGGTTTAAATTTGGGAGAAGGCGCAGGATATGTGGTTTTGGTTTCAGAGAAAGTTGCAGCAACACTCGCAAAAAAACCAACAACCACTTTGAGTGGTTACGCAAATGCTAATGATGCATTTCATCAAACAGCTTCTTCGCCAGAAGGCAAAGGAAACTTTATGGCGATGCAAGGCGCACTCGAAATGAGCGGACTTTCCACTAAAGATATTGATTACATCAATCTGCATGGCACCGGCACACCGAATAACGATTTGTCGGAAGGAATGGCGGTGCAACGCATATTTGGTGAGGTACCTTACGCCAGTTCTACGAAATCTTACACCGGTCATACCCTTGGTGCCTGTGCCGGAATTGAAGCGGTTTATTCCATACTTTCTATCGAGAACGGAATCATCTTCCCGAACCTGCGCTTCGAAACTAAAATGAAAGAACTCGATTTTGTTCCGGTAACAGAGTTATTAGAAAATGTAGAAGTAAATCATGTAATGAGTAATTCGTTTGGCTTTGGAGGCAATTGTTCATCGGTCATATTTTCAAAAGCAAACTGATGGCACTTTATATAAACGGTATCGGTTGTATTTCACCACAACACACTTTTTATAACTCGGTTTTTTTACCGGAGGTGAAAGAATACACCACGAACAGAATGGCTTGTGTGGATGCCGATTACTCCAAATTTTTCGATTCCGGTTCCATTCGCAGAATGGGAAGATTGATGAAGTACGGAACAGCTTCAGGAATGATTGCTTTGAAAGATGCAGGGATAGATGTTCCCGGTGCCATCTCCACCGGAACAGCTCTCGGACTTCCCGAAATATCACAGAAGTTTCTTAGAAGCCTGATTGAGGTAAACGAAACAATCGTAAGCCCTACGGCATTTATTCAGTCAACGCATAATACGGTCAGCTCAAATATTGCATTGCTCTGTGGATGCCATGCGCACAACAATACTTTTTCGCACAAAGGCTTTTCGTTTGAAAGTGCATTGACCGATGCCGGTTTATTAGCAAAAGAAAACGTTGACAATATTCTCGTTGGCGCATATGATGAAGTAAGTGATTACAAATATGCGGTGATGAAAAAAACAAACGAGTTGCGAAAAGAACCTTGCAGCAGCTTAGATGTTTACGGAGAGAAAAGCCACGGCATCATAGCCGGAGAAGGAGCCGCATTTTTTGTTTTGGCAAAAGAGAAAAGCGAAAATACTTACGGCAGTTTCGTTGGCAACAAAGCTTTCTATAAACCGGAAAGCATGGAAGAAATAAAGAATCACATTCTTTCTTTTCTGAAAGAAAATAATTCATCTCTTGCGGATATTGATGTGGTAATAACGGGTATAAGCGGAGCGATGGAAGCAGATAGTGTAAGAATTGCATTGAACAAAAGCCTTTTCTCTACTCAAACCATCGTTGCTTACAAACACCTGTGTGGGGTATACATGACTTCTTCTGCTTTTGCTTTCTGGTTGGCAAGCAAAATGATGAAGGCCCAACAAATACCTGATACCGTTATTTTAGAAAACAGAAACCGCTCACCGAAAAATATTTTACTTTACAATTCGCATAAGCACAACCATTCGCTGATGCTTTTCAAAGCATGCTGAACGCCCGCAACACACGATTGATTTTTGTTTTTCTGCTCGTTGCTGTTTTGTTTTTGCATTTAGAAAACAAAACAATCATTAGCATTTACCTGCTGTTGTTTGTTGCTTACTTCTCCATTCTGTTTTACGGTTCCTATTTTATTCAATCCGATTTCTTTCTTCGTTCGCTTTGGAAAGGAAGCAAGGAGCGCAAAGCCATCGCCATTACGTTCGATGACGGACCGATGGCTGAATTCACTCCGCGCTTACTTGATTTATTAAAGAGTGAAAGTGTTCCCGCTGCATTTTTTCTAATCGGAAAGAATATAGAAGGAAACGAGACTTTGGTAAAGCGAATGGCAGACGAGGGACATGTTATAGGCAACCACAGCTATTCACATACCTTTTGGTTTTCGCTGAATGGCAGTAAAACCATTACCGAAGATTTGAAGAAATGTGATGATGAAATTTTTCGCGTAACCGGAAAGAAACCAAAGTTCTTTCGTCCGCCTTACGGAGTGATTAACCCGATGGTAAAGAACGCCATACAAAACGGTAATTATGCCTGTATAGGCTGGAGTATACGCACTTATGATACCAATGCGAAGAGTGCAGAACAGCTTCTCCAAAAAGCGCTTAAAAACCTGAGCAACGGGGATATTATTCTGTTTCATGACTGGGGACAATTTACTATTGGCATCCTTTCTGATTTTATTAAAGAAGTCCGTGCGCGTGGTTTTGAGATTGTTGGCGTAGATGAATTACTGAAAACCAAAGCCTATTATTGATTTGAAATGAAAACCGGTCTCATTTTTCTTTTTATTCTTTCATTAGGTGCGATTCAAACCCTGCATTCGCAGTCATTTGCTCCTGCAAAGGATGCGGCTGTGCTTCAAAAGAAAATAATTGATGCCTCTACTAAAATTACAAGTATTCAATGCGATTTTGCACAGGAGAAAAGCATGAGTATGCTTTCGGAGAAGGTAATTTCAAAAGGTAAGTTCTACTTTAAGAAAGAGAGCAAAGTGCGTTTAGAGTATCTGCTTCCGGTTAAGAATTTGATTGTGATGAATAACGGAAAGATGCTGATGAAGGATGATAAGAAGACCTCGCAGATGGATATGCACCGCAGCAAAGTGTTTCAGCAACTCAACAACATTATTGTGGGTTCTATCAATGGCAGTTTATTTACCGGTAAAGATTTCGTTACTAGTTTTTCGGAGAGCAACTCGCTGGTAAAGGTAGAACTGAAACCGGTGTCTAAGATTCTGAAGAACTTTCTCAGCACCATTGTGCTGGTGCTCGATAAAAAAGATTTCACGGCAACGCGTATCGAAATGAATGAAACCTCGGGCGATAACACCATCCTTTCTTTTTCAAGCAAAGAAATAAACGGGGCGGTAGACGATGCGCTCTTCGCGCTGAAGTAAAACATCTGGTTTTCAACAAACCAATAATCTCAATTGTTAAAAGATAGGTTCTATATTTACGCCAACATATTAGTCATTTCTAATCTTTCATATGCTGCTGGGAAGCTTTTATAACATAACAGAATCATCAAGAGAAGGACAAACCTTCCGCGTTAAAGTAGCGTTCAACGCAGCACACGAAATATTTAAAGGACACTTTCCCGATTTACCGGTGGTGCCCGGTGTTTGTCAGACACAAATGCTTATTGAAACATTAAGTCACGTATTGGCTCGCCCGGTGGAGATGAAACTGGCGCATCATATCAAATTTCTGGCCCTGCTCAATCCGGTTAAGACTAAAGACATTGACCTTGAAATAAAAATAGACAAAGAAGAAGGCGACCACTTTTGGGTGAGTGCCATCTATAGCAGTCCGGTAGAAACTTATTTCAGATTTAAAGGAGAGTTTATTAATGGATAAGAGCGTTTACAAGAGCCGGTTTAAAGAACTACGCTGTTGTGTCCTCATTCCCACCTATAACAACAGCGCTACCATAGGCAATGTAATTACCGATGTGTTGCAATACACCGATGATGTTTGCGTAGTCAACGATGGTTCTACCGATAACACATCAGATATTCTCTCGCAGTATCCTCAAATCAAATTGCATACTTATCCTAAGAACGTAGGCAAAGGCTGGGCCCTGCGGCAGGGTTTTGAGTTTGTGCGAAAGAACGGTTACGATTATGCCATCACGCTTGATTCTGACGGACAGCATTTTGCTGATGACCTGCCCACAATGCTTGATGCCTTAGAGAAAAATGGGCATGCTATCATCATCGGTGCGCGGAATATGAACCAAAGCTCGGTGCCGGGCAAGAGCAGTTTCGGTAACAAGTTCTCTAACTTCTGGTTTACGCTCGAAACCGGCATCTCTGTTCCCGATACACAATCTGGTTACCGGTTATATCCGGTTAATGCTTTAGAGCATATCCGGTTCTTTACTTATAAATATGAATTTGAAATTGAAGTGATTGTCCGTGGTTCGTGGAGCGGATTAGATGTAATTGCCGTACCGGTGAAGGTTTACTACCCGCCTGCTGAGGAACGTGTTTCTCATTTCCGTCCGTTCAAAGATTTTTCGCGCATCAGTGTGCTGAATACCGTTTTAGTGTTCTGGACTTTTGCCTGGATAAAGCCCCGCGATTTTTTTCGGCACATTATAAAAAACGATTGGCGCTCGCTACTCGAAATGCATCTGATTCGTTCGCATGAGACACCCGGTGTAAAAGCATGGAGTATGGCGGTGGGAGTGTTTTGGGGTATTACTCCCTTCTGGGGTTTTCAGATTTGGTTCGTCATCTTCTTTGCGTGGTTGTTCAAACTCAATAAAGCGCTTTCGATTCTGGCTTCTAACATCAGCATTCCGCCTATGATTCCGTTTATTGTTTTTGCCAGCTATCAGGCGGGCAGAATATGGCTTGGGGGAAACGCCATGAGTTTAAGTTTCAGCGAGAACCTGAAACCCGAAATGATTGGCAAAAACTTTCTGCAATATGTAGTGGGCAGTTTTACACTGGCTGCCATGGTTGCCTTTGTGGTTTGGGTGGTTACTTATTTTCTGGTGCTCGGCTACAAGAAATCGAAGGCATAAAAAAGCCGCAGAATTTTTCAATGCTGCGGCTTGCCTGAAATCTTTATCTGTTTTTATTTACTCGTCTTTCAAATTCAATATCACTTCCTTTCCTCCAATCACCGCGCGAATCAATCCGCCCTTTTCAACGCGGATGCTCTCGTATTTATTTTCAATCAGCACTTTGCCCTGTTTGTTAATCATACCGGCTAAACCGTTTTTGCGAGTGATAGCCCATGGTCCGTGGAATGCACCGATATCGCCATAAATATTATCTACAATTACTTTACCGGTCATGGTAATAAGACCGATTAAACCTTTTTTAGTTGTATAGGCAATGGCATCTTTGCCAAAACTGCCAATATGGTCATATTGCGGTTTAATAATTTCTTTACCGTCCTGAGAGATGATGCCGCATTTGCCGTTGTGCCAGGCTATGGCAACACCCTGATTGAATTTTTCAATCTTATCATACTGTCCGGTTACTTCCTGTGCGGAAAGCGAAATTGAAAGTGAAACTAAAACGATGCTTATTAAATTTTTCATAGCTATTGATTTTTGTATGACGAAATTAGTAATGTAAATGTGCAAATAAAACTGACGGTTGTCATCTTTTTGTGGAAAACGGGAAAGGCGAAAAACAAAAGCACATCACATTAGTGTTGCGCTTTTTTGCCTCATCCGCCCTTCGGGCACCTTCTCCACAAGATGGAGAAGGGAAGGAATGAATATGGTTTGTGTAATATAGAATATGGTATGGCGAATATTGTTTATGGTCTGGCCGATTTAAAATATGGCTTGTGAGATATAAAATACCGGCTGTGTAACACCACATATGTTAAGGCCGATAAGGAATATGACTTGTGCGAAGGTAAATATGGCTTGTGCAAGAGAAAATATGTCTGGTGCAATATGGGATATGGGTTGGGCAATGTTGGCTATGGAGCCTGTTGTTTTACGAAATGCAGCTGTAAATTTGTGAAATGGTGATTTAATTATGAAGATGAATAGGGAAATAGTGTTTCTATCTGAACTGGGTTTCCTGTTCTTTTTTCTTGATAAAAAAGAACAGGAAAATCAAGGCTGTGTGAATTTTGGCTAAAAACTTACTGCACTGCGCTAAACTAAAAGAACTCGCGCAACTACTTTTCTCATAAATAGAAAATGTCGGCTGGTGCTCAAACAGCTTTTAGTTTTTAACGCTTCGTTACGCAAGTTTTTTTAACGCCAAAATTCACAAGGCCGGAGGAAAGGCAAACTGCAAAATAAATACCGATGCCTCATTTCTAAAGAAAATGGAGAGGGCAAGGAATGAATACAGAGTAATTATTATGTTCTTTTTTCTTGATGAAAAAGAACCAAAAAAATCAAGACTGTGTGAATTTTGGCTAAAAACTAACTGCACTGCGCTAAACTAAAAGAACTCGCGCAACGCATCCCCCACCTAACCTCCCCAAGGGGAGGAACCGGCTACACATCGCTCAAACAGTTTTTAGTTTACTCACTATCATATTTATTTTTCAAAGGAGTTCGTGAATCCATTTGATGCTTATTTTTTTTTATTGTAAGGAATCAAATGGATTTGTAACGCTTCACTACATAAATTTTTTAACGCCAAAATTATTCGTGACTATAATTTATATTATAAGGAACTCATGAATGCTGAGAAAGCATTTCTCAAGGCCGGAGGAAAGGCAAACAGCATTGCCTCATCCGCCCTTCGGGCA
>CAIYOV010000245.1 GCA_903927935.1 uncultured Bacteroidota bacterium
CTGTCAAATTTAAAAAGTGCTCTGTCAAAATAAAAAAGTGCCTTGTCAAAATAAAAAAATGGTCTGTCAAATTTAAAAAGTGCTCTGTCAAGAAAAAAAAGTGGGTTGTCAAAATAAAAAAATAGTCTGTCTAAATAAAAAAGTGCTCTGGCAAAAAAATAATTGGCTTTTTTATTTTGACAACCCATTTTTTTAAGTGAAACATTGGTTTTTTTAAAAGGACAAGGCACTTTTTAAATCCGCCAACCCATTTTTTTCGCTCTTTTGCCTGTAATTAAGCAATAACAAGTCAATTCAAGAAGATACTCTTGGGTATTTTGGAGTGTTCCCGGAATCTTTAAAGAACACCGCAGAACTTTCAGAGAAGTCCGTTAAATATTGAGGGGAGTTTACTTATCAATCACCAACCCTTCCGCAGACGCGCCTAATTCTAAAAGCATGGCAGAAATATCTTTTACAAAACTATCAGAGCCGCAGATGTAAAAGCGCTGGCTGAAGTCAACAATATATTTCACGAGCAAATCGCGGTTCAGGTGTTTTTCCTTAAAACCCATCACTCCCTCGCGGCTATAGTGCAGCACAAAATTTTCTTTCAGCATCTTCAGCAACTCGGGTCCGCAAATAACATCCTGCGAGCCGTGGTCCGAATAAATTAACCGGCAGCCGAAAAGCTGTTTCTGGTGGTACAGGTTTCGGAAAATAGAAATGAAAGGAGTAACGCCTGTGCCACCGGCAATAAAAACACCGCATCCTTTATATTCAATAGCGCCAAAAGGTTCCTGAATAATCAGTTCAGCACCGGCATTGGTTTTGCCTAATTGCTCGGTAACCCCGTGGCGCGTGTTGTAAATGCGCATCATAAACTCCAGATGTTGCTCATTTTTTAAACCGGTAAAAGTAAACGGGCGGAACTGTTCGCTCCAGCCTTCTTTATTGATAGCCACATTGGTGGCCTGCCCGGGCACAAAAGTGTAACCGGTGGGTTTCTCTACTATAAAACGTTTTACATCGGGGGTTATAAACTCTGCGTCTATAATTTTTACAACGTGATTTGCCATAATGCGAATTCTGTTTTTTATTGAGTTGATTAGAGAGCTATGTCATGCTGAGCGAAGTCGAAGCATCTTTGGCTTAAACCCTTCGACTCCGCTCAGGGTGACATCCCTTTTTCAGTATTCTTCAGAACCGAAACAAACTTAATAATGTTCGTTTAGACGCAATTTCTATTTTCGTCCACCGTTATAGGAATTCAAATTTTCGAGTGAAAAAAATCTTCCGTCTTGCTTTCGTGTTTACTGTTCCTCTCATTGTTTTATTAATGAGCAATTGCCGCAAAGAACAATTCGGCAACGGCAACCTTTCGTTCAGCACCGATACGCTAACCTTCGATACTGTTTTTACTTCGCTTGGCTCTACCACCAAATACTTTAAAGTGTTCAACACGGATAAGAAGGCAGTGAAGATTTCCGACATCCGGCTGATGCATTTGGTAGGAACGCAGTTCCGCATTAATGTTGACGGGGTAAATGGCGACCACTTTACCGATGTGGAAATTCCTGCCAAAGATTCGATTTATGTTTTTGTAGAAGTAACCGTAAACCCCACCAGCAACACCACCCCGTTTTTAATTATTGACGATGTTTCGTTTATCGTCAACGGAAATTCGAAAACCGTTCACTTACAGGCATTCGGGCAGAATGCGCACTATCATTATGGTGAAGAAATATTAAGCGGTCAGACAAAAACATGGAGCAACGATTTGCCGCATGTCATCATCAGTCACGATACTGTGCCAGGTGTGCTGGTAGATTGCGGATCAACACTCACCATACTACCGGGCACTAAAGTTTTCTTTGCAGGCAACTCCGCAATATTCGTTGAAGGAACCATGAATGCGGTTGCCACCTCGTGGAGCGACTCTATTGTTTTTCAGGGCGTGCGCCTCGAATCTTTTTATAACGATAAACCCGGTCAGTGGTTTGGTATTGTTTTTCTGCGCAATGCCGATTGTGTGCCGCAAGGCTTATTCGACCACTGTGTAGTGAACGAATCCAGCTACGGCATTTATGCCGGTGCCGGTCTCAGCACCAACTTTGCCGACTATCAGGGTCCCGCACAACGTCCGGAAGTAGTTATCCGTAACTCGATTGTAAAAAACAGTTCAAGCAATGCGGTGTATGGTTTCAATGCAAAAATTACTGCCGAGAATTGTCTGTTTTATGCCTGTGGCGAAAACGTAGTGAAAGTTGGTTTGGGGGGAGAGTATTCATTTACCAACTGTACACTTTATAACACCGGTTCGCGTTTTGTAGACCATAAAAACGAAACGCTGTTTCTCAGCAATCTGTTATCGGTAAACAACAGCTATTTTTATCTGGAACCGTTAAAGACGACCTTTACCAACTGTGTGGTTTACGGAAGCCTGCAGAACGAAGTATCATTTAATAACTACCATCTTGATACACTTTCCTTTAATGACTTCGATAACTCTTTCAGTTATTCCGATGTAAAAACAAAGCAGGATACTTTTGAAATGCTCACCATGCAGCACGACCATATGCTTTACAATGCAGAGCCGCTTTTTAAAAATGCCGATGCAGGAAACTTTATGCCTTATGACAGCGCAGGCACTACTTCCCCGTTAATCAATGCAGGTAACGGTGGAACCTCTACCGATATTTATGGAAACGTTCGCAACGGTGCTCCCGACATTGGCGCAGTAGAAAAACCTTAAACCACTTTATTAGCACAGCAGCTTGCCGCAGTTGCCTCCGGTTTTGCTTTAAACGTAAAGCCCATCGAAAGAATGTAACCCATGGCTTCGCTCAAAGCAGCGTTAGAACCAAAGCGGGGGTTGGTATTTATATCGGCATGAACTTCCAGCTCGGTGCCGTAGTCATCAAACAGTTTGCAAAGGTGATAAGCAATATCAATTGAGCGATATACTTCAATGAGCATACGCTCCTTTAAACTCATTCGCTGTTTGGTACGGTCGTTATTAATAAACATAAAACCTCCGCGCCCTTTGCGCAACAAAACAATCACCGTAGCAAATTCGGTTTCTGTTCCGCGCACCTGCGAGTCGGTACCAATGCAGACTTTAATCTGGTTGCCCAGTTCGCGCTCGTTAATCAAAGCATTCTCCACTGCTTCACTGATAGGGATTTCAATCTTCGTTCCGTCTAACCTGCGCCACTTCGAAGTAAGTATAGGTTCCATGCGTTTAAGATTTGGTTTGCGGAATGTAAGTCATTCTTTTCCGTAAAACAGACTTTAACAACACCCGATTTTCAACACCTGAATCTGCGCATGTACAATGTATTTTGCATTTGGCTGTTCAATTCCACTTTAGGGTATTTAGGGCTTGTATTGTATTATTGCCCCATGTTTTTAAACTTTTTCGACCAACAGATTTATAACAATCCGCTTTACGACTGGCTTTTTTCGCTGGGCATTGTGGTCATATCGGTAATATCCGCACGCCTCATTTACTGGTTCATCAGCATCATTCTCCGCCAGTACACCAAACACACCGATACCGAACTGGACGATTTAATCATTAAAAGGATTGACACGCCAATAGCACTCGGAGTAGTACTGATTGGAATGCGCTATGCGCTCAAGTTGCTCACCCTTCCACACATACTCAACAGCTACGTGCACCGAGGATTTGTATTGATGGCAACGCTCACGGTTACCTGGCTGTTTTCACGAATTGTGCGTTCTTTAATTGAGTTTTATTTCCGCCAAAGCAGCGAACAAACCGAAAGCAAAACCGACAAACAAATTATGCTGGTTGCCAAAAGGGCCTCGGCAGTTATTTTGTGGTCTATTGGCGCGGTTGTGGGTTTAAACAATGCGGGCTTCGATGTAGGCGCACTGATTGCCGGGTTGGGAATTGGAGGATTGGCGGTAGCCCTTGCCGCGCAGGACACCGTTAAAAATATCATTGGTGGTCTAGTGGTGTTTTTCGACAAACCGTTTTACATCGGTGATGTGATAAAAATAAAGGAGGTAGAAGGAACCGTGGTTTACACCGGTATCCGCAGCACCCGCATCCGCACCGGATCGGGAAGACTCATAAGCATACCCAACGCACAGTTTACCGACAACCCTATTGAGAATATTACACTTGAACCGGCTAAACGGATTGTTACTTACCTTTCGTTGCCCTACGAAACTGCTGCCGATAAAATTGATGAAGCCATCTTGATTCTGAAAAACATTGTAGAAGAATCGCCAGATGTAAATCACTACGACTCCATTATCTATCTCGAAAAGTTCTCTCCTTCATCGGTCGACATCAATTTCACCTACTTTATTAAAAAGGATAGCGATATACATTCCACTCAAACCGATGTAAACAGAACTGTAATCCGGAAGTTCCAATCTGCAGGAATTCAATTTGCCTATCCCACACAAACCGTTATTGAGCGGAAATAGATTCATATTTTATCTTCGCGTCCTATGCCAGCAAATTTTCACCAGGCCGAATTTGACCAGCCGCATCCGGAGAGAACGCGTGCCATATTAAAAGCGCATCCCGAAGTGCGGAAGCTGATGGGCAAAAACCCGCATACAGCTCTCATACTTTTATTGGTGCTTACGCTTCAAACGTCTCTCGCTTTTACCATGGGCAAGCTGGGTTTCGATTACTGGTGGCTGAGTATTATCGTGGCTTATTGCGTAGGTGCTTTTGCCAACCATTGTTGTTATGTGATAATTCACGATGCTACACATAACCTTGTTTTTACAAGCAAAGCGTGGAACCGCATGGTCGCCATTTTTGCCGACCTGCCGAATCTGGTTCCCGGAGCCATGGGCTTCAATGTTTACCACTTAAAACATCACGCGCATCAGGGCGATTACGAATACGATGCCGACCTTGCCAGCGATTGGGAAGCAAAACTTATTGGCAACAAATGGTACGGCAAAGCCTTCTGGCTCTTGTTTTTTCCGGTGTTTCAGGTTACTCGCCCGCCACGGTTAAAAGCCATCAAACTTTTTAACGGCTGGACATTTGTGAATCTGTTTTTTGCCATTGCCTATGATGTTGCCATCGTTTATTTCTGCGGATGGGCAGGATTAGTTTACTTGATTTTCTCTTTCTTCTTCTCTATAGGTTTGCATCCGGTGGGTGCGCGGTGGATTCAGGAACACTATACCTATGATATGAGTCAGGAAACTGCAAGCTACTATGGTCCTATAAATATTGTGGCGTTGAATGTTGGCTATCACAATGAGCATCACGATTTTCCTTCTATCCCTTGGAATAATCTTCCAAAGCTACGCACAATGGCACCGGAGTTTTACGACAATCTGAAATCGCACGATAGTTGGGGAAGATTGTTGCTTACTTTTTTATTTGATGAACGTTACAGCTTGTTTTCACGTGTAGAGAGAATAAAAGAGGGCAAGGTGAGTTATGACAGAGCGCAGAAGGCAGCCTGATTACTATGAAACAGAAATTATAAATTACCAAATGATGAAACGCATTCTTCTTTTCCTCCCCATTTTCCTGATTTTCTTAATACCCCAATTAAGCCAAGCGCAAGTTGGCGGCTATGCCACTGTCCGGGTTTTCGATTGCAACAAATCGGTTGGTTTGGGCACAGGCTACATTTCTTCAAAAATTTACATCGTTTACGAAGATGGGAAGACGGAAGAGATTCCTTTACTTGGCTACAGCGATAAGAATGAACTGGAAAACCTGAAGACCATCAATGCGACTATTAATAAATTAAAATCAAAAGGATATTTTCTGATTGCACAATATACAACGGGCGAACAGGGAAATCTGATTTCGGATTATACTTTCCTGAAACAACAGTAATTACCTTATAGAAAAATCGAGCTTTACTGTAATGGAAGCTGTTTTGTTTTTCGAGGTAGTATTAAATGCCCCTCCCCAGGAATAATCTTCCGAAGAATTTTGTCCGGTAATTTGAAAGATGCCCATATCTGCATTGCTTAGCTGGTCAATTTTTGCTCCTGAATTCTCTGCAATTTTTTCTGCGCGTATTCTTCCATCTTTGGTGGCAGCGGCAAGCATTTCAATTTTTAAATCAGAAAGTTTAGTGTAGAAATAATTTGGGGCATACGAGTTCAGTTCAATCTTTTGACCGAGCAATTCTGTAATGTCTCTCGAAATTCTTTCAATCCTGTCAACCTCTTTGCTTTCAATTTGAACATCCTGGGTAAGTTGGGTTCCGGTGAAAACATCTTTGTACTGATTTTGGGCAACCTGCATATGGTCGTACTGTTTTTGCGCTGCTACAGCCGAAAAAACGATTTCATTTTCTTTTACGCCTTTAGATATAAGGTACGTTTTAATCACTTCGCCATCGTGTTTCAAATCGTTGAAGGCCTCAGCGGTATTCATACTCGTGCGCGAGAAACTTCCTTTCCATACAATAAGGTCTGAAACAAAATCTTTCGATGCCAGCCCTGTTACACTTATGCTTTCTTTACCCTTTTTCCCTTTAACCCAGGCGTTGCGAAAAATCAATGAAGATAAAACAATGGCCAGAGCAATTACTGCAGCGCTAAATATTTTTGATTGGTTCATTTTTATAAATATTTTTTAAAGCGGAATTAATATCAGCGAATTTAAAACGAAACCCTGTTTCAATTATTTTGTTTGCAGAACATCGCTGACTACTCAAAAGCATTTCACTCATTTCTCCCATCGCTAATTTGATAGCTAATGGAGGAGCCGGAACAAGAATTGCCTTCGATCCTTTTGCCGCAAGAATTTCTTTCATCAGGTCCTTCATAAGCAAAGGTTCGGGAGAAGTGGTGTTATAAGCACCCGAAACGGCTCCGTTTTCCAAGGCATGAATCATAATTCCGCAGACATCATCTATATGAATCCATGGGTAATAAAGATTGTTTTTGGCAAAGTAAGAAGCCATACCTAAAGGAATGGTTCGAGTGAGTTCGGTCAATGCGCCTCCGTTTTTTGCCAGCACAACGCCAATCCGGCACCTTACCTCGCGTATCCCAAGTTTAGAAATTTGTTTTGCACTTTGCTCCCATTGCTTACAAACCTCTGCAAGAAAACCTTCTCCGGCTTTGCGTTTTTCATTCACTATTTCAGCTTTGCAATCGCCATAATAACCAACAGCGCCAGCACTGATAAAGGTTTTCACTTCGTGTTGGTTCTTCTTCAAAAAATCGAAAATCAATTTCGCGCTTTTGACACGGCTTTCAATGATTTCGACTTTTCGCTCATCACTCCATCTTTTATCCGCCACTCCGGCACCGGCCAAATGAATAACGGCAGAAACACCCTCAAAAGCCTTTGTATCTACCTCCCAATCTTCAATATTCCATTCAAAGGAATTTGTGCTGGTTCTTGAATTTTTTCTACTGGTTCTTCCCAATGTATTTACCACATACCCTTTTCTCAAAAGCAGTTCCACTAAACGCGAGCCTACCAGACCGCTTGCCCCTGAAATCAGCACTTTTTTCATAGCCGCAAATATTATCTTTCTTCTTACCTATTCTTATATATTTGTCCGCCTCAAAAATATCACTAACAAAATCATAGAGCAATGACACACTTATTGAGCAAACGGATTTTTGTAATTGCAGTGGCAGCACTTGTTTTATACGGCTGCGGAAAAAAGAAAGAAAAAAACGAAGTTATCATTCACGAGTTGAGTGATACAGATATGTTAAACCCAACTAACTACCAAAGTGCGGATGCGGGTTATTACATATCGCAGATGTTCCAGAGTTTGTGGGGAACCAACCCTAAAACGTTGGAATATGAACCGATTTTGGCTAAGGCTCTTCCTATCGAAGAATATGACAGCGCAAAAAATCTGCTGACCTACACTTGCGAAATTCGCGAAGAAGCAAAATGGGATAATGGCGAACCAATTACTCCGGCAGATGTTGCCTTCTCTATTAAGATGTATAAAGCACCCGTTATCAGTAATGAACCGAACCGCCCTTATTTCGAACTGATCAGCGATGTAATTACATATCCTGATAATCCGCGCAAGCTCACCATTGTTTGCAACAAGAAATACATTCTTGCAAAATCGGTTGCCGGCTCTTTTGTGGTAATGCCTAGATACATATACGACCCTAAACATTTAATGGATAATATTTCTATCAAAGACATTAACGAAAAGTTTAGCGAAGTGGCTGAAAATGCTGCCATGAAAGAATTTGCAACTGAGTACAACAGCGAAAAATATCAGCGCGATTCGGGTTACATTGTTGGGTCAGGACCTTATGCTTTTGACCAATGGGTTACCGGTCAAAAAATTGTGTTGAAGAAAAAGAAGAACTGGTGGGGAGAGAAATTTAACAGCGAATATTCTTATCAGGCGTTCCCCGATAAATTAATTTATCAAACCATCAAAGATCAAACCGCTGCTCTTACCGCATTAAAAGGAAAGCGGCTAGATGTGATGTATGGCATCAAGAGCAAGGATTTTGTTGAACAATTACAACCATCAGAAGAGTTGAAGAAAAACTTCACCCTGAACACACCGCTCTCTATGGCTTACACCTATTTCGGAATTAACATGCGTAATCCGAAATTTGAAGATGTACGAGTGCGCGAAGCATTAGCTCACCTGACTGATGTTGACAAAATCATTCATGTAATCGGTTACGATTTGGGTCAGCGTGTAAATGGCCCGGTTAATCCATACAAAAAGGGGGCGTTCAATGATACTATTACTCCCTACAATTTCAGTATTGAAACAGCAAAAGCATTGTTAGCTGATGCCGGATGGAAGGACAGCAATGGCAACGGCACGCTCGACAAGAAAATCAATGGACAGCAAACCGAGTTCAATATTACCTTTACCTATAACGCAGGGAACGATACTCGTAGAGATGCCGCTTTAATTTTTAAAGAAGCTTGCCGTCAGGTTGGGATTAATGTAGATGTAGTTCCACAGGAATGGAGCATTTATCTAGAGAATCAAACCAAACACGATTTCGAAATGTATTATGGTGCATGGATTGGATCTACAACGCCCGATGATCCTAAACAAATCTGGCACACTGAATCTATCAACGGAGGAAGCAACTATGTTTATTTCGGAAATGCAGAAACCGATAAAATGATTGATGACATTCGCGGTGAACTGAATGATGACAAACGCAATGATCTCTATCGTAAATTTCAAGTGAAAATACACGATGCGGTTCCTTACATTTTCATCTGGAGTCCGAAAGAAAAAATTGCAATCAGCAAACGTTTCACTAACACCGAAACATTTATCGTTCGTCCCGGCTTCAACGAAGCTGCTTTTAAACAGGTTCAATAAATTAGTTTAGCACGCGCTGATGAAACCAGTAGAAGTAGAAACCAAATCGGGTAAAACAGAATCGGGTAAGAAATTTTTCTTTGCAAAAATTTCCTTTCCGTTGTTCGGCTATATTCTTAAACGGATATTGATTTTTATTCCTACGCTTTTTATTATTTCTCTTCTCACGTTCATTTTAATAGCTGCCGCACCCGGTGACCCTGCCGAGACGATGTTGAGCCGAAGCAGTGCAGAAGGCCAAGCATCAGATAAACTGGCTACAGAACGTTCTTACCGCGAACTGCGCCACAAACTCGGTTTGGATTTGCCGGTCTTCTATTTTGCCTTTACCAATGCAGCACAAAGCGATACGCTCATCCGCATTCCTACTAAGAATCACCGTGAAATGCTAGACCGCATAGTTTACGAATACGGGAACTGGCCGCAGATTGAAAATTATTATCACGAACTGAAAGCTCTGGAGTTTGCCATCATCGCCACAAAAAAAGATTCAACCAATACCAACGCTCTGATTGAATTGCGGAACACTGTTGCAAAAATTTTTATTCATCACGAAGATATAGTGCTTACCGGTTTGTTTGCAGATTTGAAAACACAGGCAGCTTTAGCAACTAACCTTGCTGACATAAAAGCAAAAGCGGCATCTACCGAAGCTGCTTACAACAAAGTAAAAAGCGAAGCCACCGTTTGGAAAAGATATATTCCAAATATTCAATGGAGCGGCACTCACAACCAATATCACAGGTGGCTATTAGGCGAGGCAAAATGGTTTGGTACAGAAACTGACCCTACAAAAGGCAAAGGGTTTATGAGAGGCGACTATGGCATTTCGTTTTTCACCAAACGTCCCGTAAAGAGTGTAATTTGGGATGGGCTTTGGATTACCATGCTAATCAGTTTGTTGGTTATACTTATTGAATACGTCATCTCCATTCCGCTTGGAATTTCACTCGCGGTTCGCAAAGGTTCGACTTACGATTCAACAGTAACGGTAGGTTTGTTTCTCACCTACTCACTTCCTGTTTTCTGGATCGGAACCATGGCAATTTTCTTTTTATGCAGTCCCGATTATTTGGAAATTTTCCCCCCATTCGGGTTAGGCGATGCAACCTGGGATGATGGATTCTTTTACAAAATAGGCGACTTAGCTTATCACTTAGCATTACCTTTAATCATTGCATCGTATGCCAGCTTCGCATATCTCTCCCGACAAATGCGCGGCTCAATGCTTAGCGTTCTTGGTCAGGATTATATCCGGACAGCACGTGCAAAAGGGTTGCCCGATAATAAAGTAATCTGGAAACATGCTTTCAGAAATTCGCTATTGCCTATCATCACAATTTTTGCTTCGTTCTTTCCAGCATTAATTGGCGGCTCTATCATTCTTGAATTTTTATTTACCATTCCGGGTTTGGGGCAAATAACTTATGCAGCCGTTATTCAAAAAGACTATCCGATGATTTTAACCAACACTATGTTTGCCGCAATTCTGACCTTAGTGGGTTATCTGGTTTCCGATATTTTATATGCCGTGGTTGATCCGCGAATTTCCTATTCAAAGAAGTAAAAGAAAATGGCAGCAGCAGACACAGCGAAGAATAAAAACGAACAGGGCTACTGGGCTTTTGTAAATAAACAATTCCGCAAAAAAAAGACGGCAGTTATTTCACTTTACATAGTTATAGTGTTGGCTTTTGTTGCAGTGTTCGCTCCTTTTCTTGCCAACGAAAAGCCCTTGGTTTGCAAATATAAAGGCGAATTATTCTTCCCTGTGCTTAAAGACATCGCAGTGGGTTTTGGCATTGGCGAATTTCAGCAACAGTTTCAGAATGTTGATTGGAAAAATCTGCATTACGATATGGTGGTATTTCCACCTGTGCCGTATTTGCCCATGAATCAGGATAACGATAACATTCACTCCAAAGGGCCTTTCGATGATCAGGTGGTTCCTTCTGCACGCTGGAAACATTGGTTTGGCACCGATGAATTAGGGAGAGATGTTTTATCGGGAATGATTCATGGAACTAAAATTGCCATGACGGTGGGCATTGTTTCCATGCTCATTGCTTCAGTTATCGGAATTCTGCTCGGCTCACTGGCCGGTTTTTATGGCGATGAAAACTTTCAGGTATCACGTATTCGCCTTTGGGGCAATCTGCTGTTTCTGTTTTTTGCTTTTTTCTATTCCTTTGGTTCCCGCTCGTATGATATTACCGATGCACTGGGCAGAGGATTAGGCGAAGGATTTTTGCAGCTCGGCATCAGCATCCTCATTTTTGCAGCAGTAATGGTGGTCGGAAATCTATTAGTAATTCCGCTCAAAAAAATTCCCGCACTTGGTAAACAGGTTGCCGTGCCTTTCGATTTAATTATCATGCGCGTTATTGAGGTCCTCAATTCTATTCCTACACTGTTTCTTATCCTGCTTATCATTTCTATTGTTCGCAAACCGAACCTCTATGTCATTATGGGTATTATCGGCTTAACCGGATGGACAGGCATTGCACGTTTTATCCGCGCAGAATTGCTGAAGGTTCGCAACTTAGAATATATCGAAGCCGCAAATTCGCTTGGTTTTTCCAACCCACACATTCTTTTCCGCCATGCTATTCCTAATGCACTTTCCCCCGTGCTTATTTCCATCGCTTTCGGAATTGCCGGTGCTATTCTTACCGAATCTACTTTATCGTTCCTTGGTTTAGGCCCTGCCGATACCGTTACCTGGGGGCAGCTTCTTTCATACGCGCGCCAAATTCCTCAGGCCTGGTGGCTAGCTATTTTCCCGGGCTTCGCCATCTTTATTACAGTTACTACCTTCAACCTGATTGGCGATGGCTTGACGGATGCCATGGACCCAAGGTTGAAGCAATAATTAAGAATTGCCAAAAGTTATTTGCCAACCTATTTCTTAGTTTTGAGCGAATGAAATGCCCGTTCATATTTTTCATCCTCTTCATCACACTTTCTTCCAATGCGCAGTTGGTAGAAGTTTCCAATCCTTCTAAACTCCCTTCCAAATCGGGCAAGTTTAAGGTGGTGGGCAAAAATAACGATGGCATTATTGTACGCATGTTTGGAACCGAAGATGTGATAAACGTATATGGCGATGCGCTGAACTTAGAAACCACCAAAACCATCAGTTTTAAAAATCAGAATGGCCCTTTGCAGCATATCATGCTCAACAAAACCGGGGCAGTTATTTTTTATCTCGAGCAGGATAAAAAGCGTTCAATGCTTTATGCGCAACCGGTGGGTTCTAAATTTGTAGAAATAGGCAAACCGGTACTTATAGATTCTATTTTCGATAAAAAAGATTTAGTGGCATCTAACCTTCGCTTTAAAACCTCGGTTGACCAGTCATCGTTAATGATTTACTATCCCTATTTTTCTTATAACAAAGTTGAAAGCATAAAATTTTTATGTGTTGATCGAAGTCTGAATGTGCTTTACAACAAAACCGTTCCGCTTAACCGCGATGAAAAAGAATTGGAAGAATCGAAATCGCTGGTAGATAACAATGGTAACACCTTTCTTATGCTGAAACCCGAGAGAGAAAACGCAGGCGCCAAATACGATGTATTTCATTTCGATAACAAAGGCAATTTTTCTACCTACAGCATTACCACCGAGAAAGAAATTTTCAGCGAACCGGTTTTTGATATCGACAACAAAAATGGAAATTTAGTAATGACGGCTTTTTTCGATGCTAGAAAGAGCGAAGCCGAAGCGGCCGCGAATGGTTTTTTGTACGCCAGTTTTGACCCTGCTAACGGAACTACTTTAAAAACCAACTATACTTCTTTCCCTAAAGAATTTATTGCTGAACTCACCGGTCGCGAAAATGTAGCCAATCAAAGTCTGTTTACTTTCAATATACGCAAATCAATGTTGAGAAACGATGGCGGGTCGCTCATCATTGCTGAATCATTTATTAAAGATTCACGCGAGCAGACTGTACCTGTGGGCATTCAACCTGGCTACAACAGTTACCGCACTACAGATATTTTTCAGTTCAATGATATTATTGCCTTCTCCATTAACCCCGATGGCAAAATGGAATGGAATTCGGTGTTGCGAAAAAAGCAGGCAAGCGAAGATGATAACGGAACATATTCTTCGTTTTTAATTATGAACGAAAAAGAAAAACTACGATTCATTTATCTTGATGACATTTCTAGCAGCGGAACCCTGAACGAATATGTATTGGGTAGTACCGGTAAGTATAACCGTGATGTTTTGTTTAATCAGGAAGATAAAGATGTAATGTTGTTGCCTAAAATGGGCAAACAGGTTTCGCCCAGCGAAGTAGTGCTTCCGAGTTATAAAAACAACGCATTACGTTTGGTAAAAATTACTTTTTAAAAATCCTGCCTTGCTGAGTTTCTTCAAATCCAACAATCCTGCGGTAGTTATCTTCTACATTATTTATCTGGTGTTGTTCCGAGTTTGTTTTGCCTTTATTCCGGTCGATACCAATTTTGTTTTTGAACACCGCGAACCTTTAAGTGCGTTGTTCTTCGGAGCGCTCAAAAATTTCTCTACCAATTATCAAATTGTCAGCTTAATTCTTGCTGCCGTTCTTTGTTTTATTCAATCGTTGTTCATCAACAGCATTGTAAACGAGAATAAAATTTTGGCGAAGAAAAATTATACAGCAGGTGCGGTATTCGTCATTTTCGCATCTTTCTTTAAAGAGAGTTTGCTGCTTACTCCTTCTTCCATTGCACTCACATTTATTATTCTTTGTATAGCAAGAATTTTTTCACTCATCAGAAAAGAAAAATCGTATGGCGATGTTTTTGATGTGGGCTTTCTAGTTGCAATCGCCTCCCTGTTTTACTTTCCCTGTGTGTTTTTCATTTTGTTTGCGTACATCGGCTTGGCAACGGTGCGCGCGTTTAACTACCGCGAGTGGACCATTGTTATACTTGGTTTTGTTTCTCCGTTTTTGCTTGTATTTACTTTCTATTACTGGAATGATAAAACTACTGGTCTATTTAATGAAATGGCAAACGTTCACTCTACGGGATGGTTGGTCAGAACCGCTCTAGAATTATCTGACAAAATTATGGTTGGTGGAATTGCAGTTTGCACCGTAGCATGCTTAACTCTGCTACCCACTTCGCTTTACTCTTCGTTGATTCAAGTACGGAAATTTGCAAACTCACTGGTTGTTTTCATTGTTTTGGTATTTGTTGCAATGGCTCTTCAGCAAACTATACATTTGAGTCATCTCGTATTATTGGCGCTACCCCTTGGAATAATCGCCTCTATGGTGCTTATGCAAATAAAAAGAAAGCTGATATCGGAAGTCATTCACTTAATTTTAATTTTGCTCGTATTGGCGGCACAGTTTATTCCATTGTTTAATATCATCTAAAAAGAAAAAAACATGAAATTCGGAGTGGTAGTTTTCCCAGGGTCCAATTGCGACAGAGATATGCATCATGTAATAAAGGATGTTATTGGCTGCGAGGTGCGTTTCACCTGGCACAAAGAAACCGACTTGAGTGATTTTACCACTGATGATTGCATTATACTTCCAGGAGGATTCAGTTATGGAGATTACCTTCGCACTGGTGCCATTGCCCGCTTTTCTCCAATTATGGAAGCGGTTATTCAGTTCGCCAACAATGGCGGGAAAGTTTTCGGTGTTTGTAATGGGTTTCAGATTTTATGCGAATCACATTTGTTGCCTGGTGCTTTACTTCGCAACGAAAGCATGAAGTATGAATGCAAAAATATTTACCTGAAACCTCAAACCACAAAAACTCTGCTCACCTGCAAAATTGATGAAGACGCAGTTTTGAAAATTCCAATTGCGCACGGTGATGGTAGATATTACTGCAACAAGGAAATGCTCAAATCACTTTACGACAACGACCAGATACTTTTTAAATATTGCGATGAAAATGGAGAAGCTACAGATGAAGCAAACCCTAATGGTTCGATTGATAACATTGCTGGAATCTGCAACGCACAAAAAAATGTTTTTGGTATGATGCCACATCCGGAGCGTGCTTCCGAAAAAGCCTTGTTCAACACTGATGGTAAAATTCTTTTTGAATCATTAATAAGCAAGGTGTTGGAGATGACAGTGCTTTATTCAAATTAAACCCAGGACTGTAAATAATTTAAACCTCAACTAAATAGTTGAGGTTTTTTATTATTAGAATATCACAACACAAGAGCGAAGTATTCTAATTGAATCGTATGGGAATGCCTATAATCTTATGATGGAAGCATGGAAAAATCGTTAACGCCCGTTAAGGCTCATTCTTTTTGAAAGGTTATTCTTCTATTTTCGTCTACGCATAAAATTGTTTCGATGAAGAAGATTCTTGTTCTCGCATTCATTTCGTTTCTTTCCTTCAATTTTTCTTCTGCGCAGATTGTCACTCCGGTAAAATGGAGTTGGAAAGCTGAATCAGTTAGTAAAGGAGAATACAAACTCACTTTTACAGCAAAGATTGATAAGCACTGGCATACGTATACACAAACCATAGTTGGCGATGGTCCAATTCCTACCTCGCTTACGTTTGACAAAAACAATAAAGACATTCAGCTTCTTGGCAAAGCAACTGAAACAGGAACAGCAATTCACTCCGGCCATGATCCTGTTTTTGATATTGAATTGAAGTATTTCGAAAATGATATGGTGCTGGAACAAAAAGTTAAAGTAATGAAGGACACTAAACTGAAAGGTGTACTTGAATTTATGGCATGTGACGATAAAAGTTGCTTGCCACCCGAAGACCTTGATTTTGAATTTGATTTAAAGGCTACTGGAGAACTGCAAAAAAAAACTAAAGGACTGAACAATATTGATCAACACAAATTTGATTCAGCTGTCCAGGCAGTTATTCAGCATGAAATAAAAAGCGACTCATCGCAGCAGGCAACAGTAGTTGCCACCGGAAATAAATTCGGATCACCCCAGTCAAATTGCGGAACAAGTGCAGAATCAGAAAACAAAAGTTTGTTCGCAATTATTATTCTGGGTTTTCTTGGAGGCTTAGTAGCATTGGTTACACCTTGTGTTTTCCCTATGATTCCTTTAACGGTTTCTTTTTTTACTAAACGCAGCGAAAGTAAAACGAAAGGTAGATTTGAAGCATTCTTTTATGCGTTTTCTATTGTGCTCATTTATTTTCTGCTGGCCGTTCCCTTTCTCATTTTCAATATTTCACCAGATACATTGAACGAAATCTCTACCGGCGCACCGCTTAACGTTTTCTTCTTCGTCATCTTCGTCATCTTCGC
>CAIYOV010000246.1 GCA_903927935.1 uncultured Bacteroidota bacterium
AATCAATTTTAGTGGACTTCTTTACTGCGGAATAGGTGGACTACTATGCCGCGGAATTAGTGGACTTGCTTGGGACGGAATGGGTGGTATTGTTTGCGCGGAATTTCCACACTTTCATAAAAATCCCAGCTATTCAGCCTCATACGCACAGTTTTTCCTTTGAGCCAGCTTTCGGGACAGTAGCCGTTCCATGTTCCTGAGAGATGATGCTTTTCTATCTTTTTGTAAGGATTATTTTCTTCCATGATAATTGATTTCGGCACAAGATAAGGATTACGAAATCTTATTGTAAAATTCCAACTTCAAGAAGTAATCTTTTTACATCATTTTTTTGAACTAAAATTAACGGCAAATGTTATTGGGATTTTACAATTTAAAATCAATGGATTTACCAATGAAGTTAACCAAAATAAACCGTGCTGGTTTTAGGTGTAAATGAAATTGGAATTTTACAATTTCATTTACGCCAGAAAATGCTTGAAATAGATACGATTTTGTAAAGGATAAAACGGTCAGAATATTATTGTAAAATTACAATTACCAAAGGCTGTTTATAGCTGATGTTACCGAGTCTGCTGGTTAGTGAAATAAAAAATCCGAACTATTGCATAGCATTAGTTCGGATTTTTAAAGCCGATTGGAATTATTAAAAGCGTGTGTTCAAATAATTACTCCTTCTTTGGATTCAGCAATTTCTTTTCCGCCTCCTCAATTCTATCTAAGCTCGTCTGATAAGAATTGCTGCCGTCCCGCTCTTTTCGCTTGGAGAGCATATTCTTCATACCAAGCAGATGAAGCCTTTCAAAAATAGCTTTACGCATAGCCAGTAGTTTTTCATTTTCAGATTCCATAGAAGACAAATTTACTTTGTTCCTGTAAATGTGCAGGTAGAAGGACTACCAGTGCCATCATCAAGCGTAATAGTTAGCGAGATACTATTTCCATTTAGAGTTCCAGTTCCATCAACTGTGTAATTATCGCCAGCAATATTTTTTGCCTGCGGGCTAATGGTAATAGTGTTTCCGCTTACAGTAGCTTCCACCTCTACCCAAGTGCCAGAGGTTTCTAAAAATTCTATTGTAATTATCACTGGACTTGCTGTTGCGGAAGTTATACCCACAGCCACAACGTTAGGCTCACAAGGTGTGCTTCCTGTGTAAGTCCCCGCAAATTTTGCATTTACCCGTGTTTGGCAGTTAGCACCCTCATAGCCAGTTGCACATGAACAAGTGCCGTCATTGCATGTCCCTCCATTCTGGCAGGTAACGCCTTTACATTTATCAGTAGAGCAAGAGGAGATAGTGGTGATAGAAAACAATGCGAGCATAATGGTCGCGATTCCAAAGGCGAGATTCTTTTTCATGAGTTAAGTGTGTTTAATGAATTAATGGGGCAAGTATAAGTATAAAAGTTTACTTAGGCAAATTTGCGTAAACCAATGCCAATTCAGTTACGGACTTTCGTATCTGTGAAAAAGAAACGGACTTATACGCGCAATAAAGATTATTGCGTTGCCTTCGGGAAGAATGTCCGTAAACTCAGAAAAGCAAAAGGTATATCATCCCAACAGAAGCTCGCAGACCTTTCTGACCTCGAATTGAGCCAGATAAACAGAATTGAACTTGGTCTAATAAACACCAGCATCTCGCACGTTGAAGCCATCGCTGAGGCTTTAGGCGAGCATCCGAAAGTTCTAATGGACTTTGAGTGGAAGCGGAAGAAAAAGTCGAACTAATCTACACAGGTGTGTAGATTGCAGACTTTAAGGTCTTGATGCCGATAACAGCGCCAGCAAGAATGTGCATCACATGACCGAAAAGGAAGATGCCTGCCAACGCTAATGCACCATACATCACGATTTTTCCGATGCGCGTGTTCGCCAAATATTCCAAGCCGTCAAAGGTTCTGTCAATTGTATTTGAGTTCATGTTATTTTGTTTTTTCATTGGTAATTGAATCTTGATTATTTTCCTGTCGTTTCTTCATAACGTAGATAACAA
>CAIYOV010000247.1 GCA_903927935.1 uncultured Bacteroidota bacterium
CCATGAATAAAAATAACCACCGGTGTGCTGTCGGTGCGGTTAGCAGGTAAGGCAATATCGAGTGTATTACGGGTATGGCTGCCGTATTTTATTTCCCATAAGGTTTGTTGCTTACCGGTATCAAGTTTTTTTTCCTGAAGAGCCTCGAATTTACTGCATGAAGTAAAAACTAAAACCGCGAAGGCGATGAGTATGAACATTTGTTTTCGCATAAGAGAGTATGATTTGATGGCGTAAAACAGTGGTCATATAAATTATAACGCGGAGGAGAAATTTTTAGTATGCCGTCAGATACCAATCGGTTATGTTACCGTCATAACACAGTGTTTCTTCTCCGTCTGGCGCTCTGCTTATTTTTTCATTTCTTTGTTTTATGCTCACATCATTTCAAAAAATTGCTTCCAACTTTTCGTGCCTGCTTTTGCTTCTTTATTTCAACACCAGCTTCGCGCAAACCGTAAACCTGAAAGATTTTGAAAAGATGCCATCGGTTAAAAGCGCGAAGGAGTATCTGGCTAAAAAAGATTTTGTGGTTAAACAGGATAGTAGCAGCGGTAAGGATATCATTAAGCTGAAACTGGTGAACAAAGCCTCACATGAAATAGTGCATCTGTCATTAATAAAGGGGAGCGAGGGCGATAAAATGTTTGAACTTGACTATTTTACCGAGAGCCAGGAGGAATACGCAAAAATTGTGCATACCATTGTCAAGTCGGGCTATAACCCCAGGAATGACGACCGGCATTACGAAAAACGCCCGGGCAGTTACGAAGTACATAATCTGGTACTGAAAGGACCGGTTACTGTAAACGGGTGGGATTATTACTGCATTAAATATTCCTATTACGCTGGCAAAGAACTGGCAGTGCCTGCACCTCCTGCAAAAGAATAAACTATCTTGTGCGAGTATCCGCTCATGCCTTAAATCCTTCTTTGAAGAGATTAATATTCGCCATTTACAATTTAGTTAATCTACATTTGAACCCTATTCTATAATTCAAACAATCCGCGTATGCTAAGCAGAAATCTTAAAATATTGTTTCCGGTATTTGTGCTGTTGTCGCTCATCGTTTCGTCATGTAATAAGGATAACATCGAAACCGATGACCCGAATATTATTTATAACGCCACGCCTAAAACGGTTTCCATCGTTCCGTCTTTTGCCACCTTCGATTCGCTCGATGTAAATGGCGATGGTCTGGCCGAAATAGGAATTGCCATGACCAATCAGGGAGCTGATACGGGAACCGTATTGTTTACATCGTTCAGTCAGCCTGCCGGCTTTGCCATTGAGGAAATAACGCCTGCTCCTATTTCAAAATCATTCGCTAAAGGTGACTCGGGCCCCGTTTCGGCATCGGTTTATATGACTTCCAGTTACCTTACTTTTAAAATGTCGGGTTTTCGGAAGGGTTTAATGAGTGGCGAGGCTTATGTAGCCTTCAGGTTTACCACCGGAGCTCTCTACAATTATGGATGGATGCGGGTAGGCCTGAACAGCGCCCTCACCGAATTTACAATTTATGAATATGCCTATAACGCCATTCCCGGCACCGGCATTAAAATAGGAGCTAAATAAGCAGTCAGGTATAGCCGCTTTGGCATCCATAATGGCGGAAGAATGAAGGAAAGTTATTAGCGAAACCAAAATACCCCCATTTCCCGCTATTTTTAATAAAAAAATGCTGTTCTGACATCCTAAAAACACGAGGAAGGTTCCTTTTTATAAAAGGAACCTTCGGAAATGCAAAAGGAACCTCCGGAAACAGAAAAGGAAGGTTCGGAAAGACAAAAGGAACCTTCGGAAAGAGAAAAGGAAGGTTCGGAAAGAGAAAGGGAAGGTTCGGAAAGCTAAAAAGAACCTTCGAAGACACAAAAGGAAGCTTTGGAAAAAGAAAAGTAACCTTCGGAAAGCAAAAAGGAAGGTTCGGAAACAGAAAAGGAAGCTTCCTCAAACAAAAAGGAAACATCCTTTAGTTTTTCGGTTAATCACCTGGTCTTTTTTATCGATGGCTTTTCATTGCTTTGCAACTTCAAAATCAACTATAGTCAAATAGTATGTCCCAAAATCAACTTTTCACCCCCTTTATTTTTTCGACTTCCGGCAAACTTATGCCTAACCGTATTGCACTTGCACCCATGACCAACCAGCAAAGCCATGATGACGGCACGCTGAGCGATGATGAATACAACTGGTTAGTACGCAGAGCCAAAGAAAACTTTGGCATGATTATAACCTGTGCCGCCAACGTATCGGCCGATGGTCAGGGTTGGAAAGGCGAGCTGGGCATTTATGACGATAAACAACTGGAGGGTCTTTCCCGTTTAGCCAAAGGTATACAGCAATATGGCAGTCTGGCAGTGGTGCAGATATTTCACGGAGGCGCGCGCAGCCCCGAAAATTTAATAGGCACACAACCATGGAGCGCGAGCGCGCATACCATGCCACACGCTAAAGTGCCGGTAGAAGTTCGTGCAGCTGCGTTAGAAGATATAAGCAGAGTAATTGCCGATTTTGTGGCAGCCGCCAAACGTGCCGAGCGCGCAGGTTTTGACGGTGTTGAATTGCATGGGGCACACGGTTATCTGCTGCATCAGTTTCTGAGCACCACTACCAACCATCGTACCGATGAATGGGGTGGCAGTTTTGATAACCGGAACCGGTTGCTGCGCACGGTGCTTCAGAAAATTAAGGCGGTGGTGAAAAAAGATTTTCTGGTAGGGGTGCGCCTTTCGCCCGAAGATAAATACACCTTTCAGGGAATTGATTTTGATGAGAGCGTGGCATTGGCTAAACTTCTGGCACAGGATGGAGCCGACTTTATCCATCTATCTCCTTGGGAGGCAGCCAAGAAACCCGATAAATACGCCACTGGTGATAAAGCGTTAATTACTTTTTTCCGCGAGGCAATACCTGCAACGCCTATTATAGTGGCGGGTAAAATATGGAAACGTGCCGAGGCAGAACAGGTAATTAATTTGGGTGCAGATATTGCCGCTGTGGGTATGGCAGCTATCGGTCATGCCGATTGGCCCGCTCTGGTAAAAGATAATACAACAGAACCTTCACACATGCCCTTTACCGTTGAGCATTTACAAAAGCAGGGCCTCAGCGCTCCGTTTATTGAATATATGAAAAGGTGGAAAGGTTTTGTGAAGGAGAGTGAAAAATAAATGTTGCAGTAAATAATTACCGCTGCACTACTATTTTTTTATTCAGCGATAAGCCGGGTGCGGCAAATTTTAGAACATAAACTCCTGCGCTCATATTACTTAAAGGAATACTGATATTTCCAGTTGTGTTTTCAGTAAAAATCGAATACACTTTTTCACCGGTTATGTCGTAAAGCATTAGTTCCGCTTGCTTAGCATTAAAATTGTTTAGAACAACATTTAAATAATCAGAAGAAGGATTCGGATAAATGTTTACCGCATCAGAGCTGCCGGTTTTATCCAGTATTCCGTTTGTCTGTGCTGTCCATTGAAAATCGCGGAAGAAACGCCAGATTTCAACGGCATAATTAATGTCGTTACCAACCGGGCCGAGCCATTCATGCGCTCCGCCAATTACTTTAAAAAATTCTACTCGCGTAATGTAACTGCCGCCTGTGTATTTGTAATGTACCACAACCTTGCCATCGTTGGCAATATTCGGAAACGTATCAATAGATACCGGTGTGGTGTCGCAGTGGTCGTGGTTCATCCAGTAACTAACCAGCGCCTCGGGGTCATTGCCGAAAGGATTCCCGGTGTAATTAATGGTGGCATCTGCTGTGCCGTGAAAATGCGCTACCGGTATGGCGCGTGCCGGCTGGCAGGTTATTACACTGCCGATGGTACCCGAAACCGAAGCAATAGCAGCAATGCGGTTGTTCAGTTCACAGGCTAAGCGGTTGCTCATAAATCCACCCATTGAAAAACCGGTAGAGTAAACCCGGGTCTGGTCAACGTTATAATTGGCAGAAACAGTATCTATCAATGCATTCAGAAAACCTACATCATCTACATTGGCATTAAGTGAAACACCAAATTGTCCTGCACCGGAGTTCCATGCGGTTGACTGTGTAAATACAGGATCAACCAGCGCCTGTGGAATAGCCAGAATAAAATGAGCAGTGTCGGCCACTGCGTTCATATTAATACCTTTAAAGTTATTCATGTTATCACCCAACCCGTGCAAAGCCATTACAAAAGGATAAGCCGTGGAGCCATCATATGCAGCAGGCACATAAAGCAGATACTGGCGTGTAACTCCGCCATACGAAAAACTCCGGGTAAGATAGGCAGCAGCAAAAGTTTGTGTTGTTAGAAAGAAAGTAATAAGCAGAGCGAAGAAGTGTTTCATGGGTAGAAATTTATTTCGCGATAAAGAAAACAGAAATTTTTTATTCAGTCATTGCCGGCATTATCAGCGATAATTAATCCCCGTAAACTATTTTCCAAGGCTTCGCCTCCTCCAGTTCATATGCGAGTTCGAGCAGACGTTTGTCTAATCCAAGTGGTGCAGAGAAGTGCACGCCCAACGGCATATCGTTATCGCAGGTTCCTAAAGGCAATGAGATAGCCGGTGCACCGGTAATGTTTTGCAGCCCCGCATAGCTGGCATACTCAATAGCCCTGCGCGAAATATCTTCGTAACTCAGGTCGGTAGAGAAGTGCCCTATCTTCGGAGTTTTGTGCGATACCACCGGTGTCATAATTACATCAAATTTTTCAAAAAGTTTTTCGGCCGTGCGCCCGGTTTGGCGCAACAGGCGGATGCTGCGCGGTGTTTGCATGGCATTTGTTCTGAACTGCCGGTTAAGCCCCAGTGTAAACGGTTCTAATTGACCGTGGTCAACTTTAGCGTTCATAATCACCGGGCCTAAATTGCTGAGCAGGTAACTCATCATGCCATAGTAATTCAGGTAATGTTCACTCATGGCATCTATATCAATCGGTACTGGTACCTGTTCCACCGTATGGCCCAGCGATTCCAATAGTTGGGCGGTTTCTAACTGTGTGCGATAGGTTTCCGCATCCTGGCGACCAAGTTTTCCTACGGCATTGTTTTCCATAAAGGCAATGCGCAGCCGTTGTTTGCCGGCCTGTTGTATATGCCCTATTGCAGGAAGGCGCCTGTTCTTGAAAAATTTTTCGGCAGCGGCATAAAAAGCAGCAGTGTCGCGCACGCTGCGGGTAAGTACTCCCTGATATACAATCTGTATAGGCATCAGTCGTGCGCCATCCATCGGCACTAAACGTCCGCGCGAAGGTTTTAGTCCAACCAGTCCGCAACAGGCAGCAGGTATGCGTATAGAACCGGCTCCGTCATTAGCGGTTGCAATGGGAACTACTCCGCTGGCCACTAATGCCGCAGAGCCCGAAGAAGAGCCACCGGTAGTATAGTCGGTATTCCACGGGTTGCGCGTAATGCCCCACTTTTCGTTTTCAGTGCTGCATATCAAACCGAACTCAGGTAGGGTGCTTTTCCCCAAATAACTTACACCGGTAGAAAGAAACTGGTTGACATACCGGCTGTTGCTTTTCGCTTTTTTAGCACTAAAGGCACCGGTCCCTAACTGCGTAGGATAACCGCGGACATTATCGTTGTCTTTAATAAACGAAGGCACACCATACAGCACACCGCCTTTCACAAGAGCCTTGTAATTACGGGCATCGTCATAGGTTTTTATGACAATGGCATTCAGCTCACCATTTACCTTTTCTGCACGTGCAATGGCGGCTTCGGTGGCTTCCTCTACCGATATTTTTTTGTTGGCAATAGCCTCTGCCACAGCAACTGCGTCCATCGTTCCTAAAGCATCGTTGGTAAATGCACTGATACGTTTGCCCATAAAGTTTTTTGATATTTAAAGACGGAAAAGTAATAAGTAGATTGTAAGACACGCTATGAAAATGCTCAGTTAAGAAGAATATATATTTTTTATGCAGGTTTGCCCCCGATAAAATTAAAAGCACCAAAATGAAAAGCTACTATTTTACCGAAGAGCATGACCTCTTCCGTCAGGGATTAAAAGATTTTTTACAACGCGAAGTGGTTCCTAACATCGACCAGTGGGAAGAGGAGCAACGCATACCTAAAGACATTTGGAAAAAGTTTGGTGCAATGGGTTACCTGGGCTTAAACTACAGCACCGAGTACGGTGGTGAAGCAGCCGATTTCTGGTATTCAGTTATTTTTTGCGAAGAGGTAGCTAAAGTATGGAGCGGTGGTTTTGCCGTTACGCCATTGGTAATTCAGTATATGAGCACGCCCTATTTATACAAGCATGCTTCTGAGTTAATAAAACAAAAATATCTGGTGCCTACCATTAAAGGCGAGTTGGTTTCATGCATTGGTATTACCGAACCCGGTGCCGGAAGCGATGTGCAGAATATTAAAACACGGGCGGTGCGCGAAGGCGATTACTATGTAGTGAACGGTTCAAAAACATTTATCACCAATGCGGTGTATGGCGATTATATAGTGGCTGTGGTAAAAACCGATTCTTCTAAAGGATTTGAAGGAGTAAGCCTTTTGATTATAGACCGCAACGCTGTGGGTGTAAGCGCTAAGAAGTTGAAGAAACTAGGGTGGCATGCCTCCGATACTGCTGAATTATTTTTCGACAATGTAAAAGTACCCGCTGAAAACCTGATTGGTGAAGAAGGTCAGGGTTTTATCTATTTAATGGGCGGTTTACAGCTAGAGCGCCTCACCGGTGCTATTTCGGCTATTGCCGGTTGCGAAAACGCGATGGACTACACGCTGCAATACATGAGCGAGCGTCAGGCTTTTGGCCGTTCTATCAATAAATTTCAAGTGCTGCGCCACCGCATGGCACAATTGGCTTCGGAAATTGAATGCACCAAGCATTTTGTTTATCACTGTTGCCGTTTGCACAACGATGGCGAGTATGTGGTAAAAGAAAGCAGCATGGCAAAACTATTAGCTACCGAGCTGAGCGATAAAGTAGCTTACCAGTGTCTGCAAAGTTTTGGTGGCTATGGCTATATGGAAGAGTATAAAATGGCCCGCATGTTCCGCGATAGCCGTATCCTGACTATTGGCGGAGGTTCTTCCGAAATTATGCGCGAGATTATTGCCAAGATGATTATTGATGATAAACAATACGAGAACAAAGGTCTTACTATTAGCTACGCCAAAAACGAACCACAACCAAATCAACCTGAACAAACAATTAATAAACCTAAAAATTCAAACAACATGGCATTCGAAACCCTTCTGGCAAACCTATCCGCCAGTGCTTCTAAGGCAGCAGCTCTCGGCAAAACTTTAAAATTCGATTTTGGTGACCAGAAAATATTTGTTGACGGCAGCGGTGCAGGCAATTTAGTTTCTGCAGAAGATAGAGAAGCCGATTGTACGGTTAGTGTATCACAGGAGGACCTCTTGGGCATGATGACCGGCACCGTAAACCCGATGACTGCCTTTATGAGCGGGAAAGTGAAAGTGAAAGGCGACATGAGTGTGGCCATGAAAATGCAATCGCTTTTTAAGTAAGCATTCGTTTTTTTAATCTTAAATTCATCCGAATGAAAAACATTCTTCTTTTAATGTTGATGGCCGGAGCAATAAGCTTTTGTACCGCCCAGAAGCTGACCATGGATAAAGTTCCGTCCGCAGTAGCAAGTGCCTTTAAGCAGAAATTCCCGAATGGCTCGCAGCCCGGTTGGAGCAAAGAGGGCAAAGAGTCATTTGAAGTGGAATTTTTTAACGGCAAAAAACGCCAGAGCGCCTTGTTTGATGCGACCGGAAAATGGATGGAAACAGAGACCGAAATAAATTACAACGCAGTGCCCGGCAAAGTGCAACGCGCTTTTGAAACCGAATTTGAAGGCTATCAGGTGCAGGAAGTTTACGAGGTAGAAACACCCGACAAAGCCATCAACTATGAGATTACCACTTTTAAGGGAGTCAAAAATTATGAAGTTCTTTACTCGGCTAAAGGCGAGTTGCTGAAGAAAGAGGAAGGAAGAGTGAACGAATAAAGTACAACATCAAGAGTCATAAATTTTCCGCCAGTCTTTTACTATACATTATATTCTGGCCACCATCCAATCGGGAATGGTAATAAGGATGTTTGAAAACTTAGCTTTAAGCTGTAATTCTTCTTTGCTATAAATTGGATAACACCAACTATGCATGAGGCAATCAATTTCAGCAGTTAAGCGGAAACTGCGATGGTCAAGTTCTTGTTTAAACGAAGTTATTTTTAAAGTTCCCTCTTCGGTATTCAGCGTATACAATCCCGACTCATATTGCAGGTAAACAGTATAATTGGGTTCTGCCTCCAGCTTGCCTTCTTCAAAAGCTATTTCAATCTGTATGCCTTCGCAAAAAGGCTTTCCGTTACTTTGTTCATAAGTTGTTCCGTTCAGCACTAAGCTGATAACAGTTCTGTTCGGCTTCTTGCCATTCATAGAACCCTGCTGTTGGCTGAGGGAAGCATTAATAGGCCAATAATCGCGAAACCGAAACGAATTATCGTTTAGCGTAGTCGAAAAGCATTGGCCGTCAATGCAAACATCCTGTGCAAATGCAGGTTGAGAAATAAAAAGCGGTAAGAGGAGTATCAGGGTAACGTATTTCATATAACGCTCTGTTTATGGAGTAATACAAAGGTAGATGCCCCGCCAATCAAAGCGGTACATAACTATGCATTAGAGTTACATGGTTCACACGTTGCGATAGATTGAACAGGTGTGGAGGAATTAAAAAAGATCACCATCGTATTTGTTCGTAATTAAATTCGCCCCATGCTTCGTGTAGATAATGTGCCTTGGTATTTAAAACCTTTCTTTCTGCTTTTCGGTTACAGCCTCGGCTTTTTCTTCTATGCCTATTCAAAACTGATGCATACTACCTGTATAATAAAATTTAGTGGTGCGTCCCTGCCTCAAAATCCGGTTGTGTATTGTATCTGGCATGAAAGTCTGATGCTTTATTTCATAGTGTTTAACCGTGTAAAAAAACAGGCATGGATGAATCACCCCGCCTGGTATATGAAACCGGTGCATGTGTTGCTGCACCTTACCGGAGTGGAACACATCTGCCTCGGTAGCAGTGGCAACAGCGGAAAAGCAGCACTCGAAAATGTGATTTGTTATTTAAAGCAAGGCTACTCAACCACCGTAGCAAGCGATGGTCCTGCAGGTCCCCCGCAGCTATTAAAACCCGGTGTGCTATTAATGAGCCGAGATGCAGGCATACCAATTGTGACTCTAAGTTTTTCATGTAGCAAAACTTGGCGGCTAGGTGGATGGGACAGAAAATTTGTTCCCGCTTTGTTTTCAGAAATTACAGTTCATGTCGGTGAACCCATTCAGGTAAATGAAACTAATCTCGAAGCTTCAGAAGAGGCCATCAAAAATTACTTGAATAAATAGAAGTTCATCCCACATCTAAAATCTTTTACTTTCAAATTCATGAACTGGAAAATAAAACTTGTGTTGCTTTTCGCTAAACTGCGGAAACCGATTGATGCCAACAGCATTACCGACATTGCAGAGCTGCGGAAAAAATCTGACTGGGCTGCTTGGCTAGGTTCCGTTCTATTCGATAAAAAAATTCCGATATCGCAGATAACAGATACCAGTGCCGATGGCGTACCAGTGCGCATTTACAATAACAGTAACGGGAAAAATCAGCGCGTTATCATTTACTATCACGGTGGCGGGTTTGTTCTTTATGGACTTTACTCGCACGACAATGTTTGCAGAAGAATATGTAAAATGAATAATTGCATAGTCGTATCTGTAGATTACCGTCTTGCTCCTGAGGATACTTACCCCGCAGCACATGAAGATGCCTTTACTGCTTTGCAGTGGGTGAAAAAAAATATAAAAACTTATGGAGGTAACCCAAACGATTTGGTGGTATCAGGTGACAGTGCCGGAGGAAATCTGTCGGCATGTATGGCGCACCGGTGCAAAAAAGAAAACATTCTGCTCAAGGCACAGATATTGGGTTATCCCTGGGTTGATGGAAAACTGAACAACCCATCTATCGATCGCAACGGGAAAGGATATTTATTAGAGAAGGAAACCATGTTTTGGTTTCAGGATCAATACACCCCGCGCAAAGAAGACCAATGTCTCCCTGAAGTTTCTCCCTGTTATCAAACTGACTTCACTGGTCTTGCTCCTGCATTTATCATCACCGCTCAGTTTGACCCTTTGCTAGATGACGGATTTAAGTATTATACCCAACTGAAGAATGCAGGCAACCACGCGCAGTATAAAGAGTACGCAGGTATGTTTCATGGCTTTTTAAGTATACCCGAAGTACATCCTTCGGCTTTACAGGCATACTATGATGTGAAAGAATTTTTGGATGACTTGCCCAAATAAAATATATCAATGGTTTTGGCGTCAATACCTGTAACATTGCAAAACCATGAGCAAAGAAATTTTTACTGTAGACCTTCACTGTCATCCTAATCTTAAATCTTTTAACTCCGGCTATCCGCAGCCACTCTATAACATGTGGGATAGCATCCATCATAAAATTGATGGAAATTTTGCTAAAACAGTTGAAGGTATTTCGCAACATGTGCTTAAAGAATCGCAAAGCAATTTCGATGCCTTGGCAGCGGGCAATGTACGTGTGTTTCAGATTTCACTTTACCCAACCGAAAGAGGTTTTCTGCATATAAGAAATATTCCCAAAATTTTATTTGGCAAAAGCCGTGTCAATATTTTTCAGGAAGTAGTCACTGGTTATGATGCTGACAGCATTATTCAGCAAAAAAAGCATTACAACTATTTCAAAGACCTCGAAGCAGAATATGCCTACGTATTCGGTCAGCAAGGCAAAAGCCCGGATGGCAAAAGCGAGTTTGTGCTGGCAAATAATTTCACCGAACTTGAAGAAGCGCTTAAAAAGAAAAACACACTCATTGGCATTATTACTATTGAAGGCGCTCATGTTTTAGGCACCGGTGCACCGGATACCGATAAACTAAGCAGCGAAGAACTGAAAGAAAGACTCACTGAAAACATTCAGGCTATTAAACGCTGGGAGTATCCTCCTTTCATGATCAACCTCGCACATCATTTCTGGAATCATCTGAGCGGACACGCTACAAGTTTCAAACGCCCAATTAACGGTTTGGTGAATCAGAACAAAGGGAAAAATAGAGGCATTACCGAAGCCGGTTGGCATGTAGTGCGCGGTTTGCTGAACCGCGAAAACGGGAAGAGGATTTTGATAGACACCAAACACATGAGCCTTGAAGCCCGAAAAGAATATTACGAATTCATAAAGAACTACAACGCCATCAATCCGCACGATATGATTCCTATCGTAAGCAGTCATGCCGGTGTAAACGGTTTCAATACGATGGATAGTTCTATAAGAGAAAATGATGTGATGGTAAAAGCCCGCTCTCATAAATTTTGGCGTTGGAGCATTAATATTTCGAATGAGGAAGTCCGCATCATTCATCAGTCGGGTGGTTTAATTGGCTTGATGATGGATCGAGGAATGTTGGGTGGATTAAACCTGATAAAAAAAATTGCTGACATCAAAGACTCGAAGAAACAAAGGCAGGAATACACCCGCTTGTTTTGGGATAATGCTTTTCAAATGGTGAAAGCTGTAGGCGATAAATCGGGCTGGGATGTAATTGCCATTGGCACCGACTTTGACGGCACCATCACCCACATGGACCCTTACGAATCAGCCGCAAAATTTCCATTGCTTCAGCAGGACTTGATTGCGTATTTGGAAGAGAACCGTTATCAGGAAGATTTGTGGTTTGGTTATTCGCCACAGGAGTTGGTTCAAAAAATAATGCACGAAAACGCCATCCGGTTTTACAAAATATTTTTTGTGTAAAGACGCATTGCGGTCATATCCTTCTGCATTGCTCTCACCTCCTCTGTAAATTTTTATCTTCGCGCACTCATTTTTAAGAAGTAATGAACCGTAAGAATCCAAACAGTAAAGGCTATCCCGAATTCGACCAGTTGAACCTTCCGACCATTGAAAAAGAAATTTTGAAATGGTGGGCAGAGAACGATATTTTTAAGAAGAGCGTTGAATCGCGCCCCGATGATAAACGCTTTGTGTTTTACGAAGGCCCACCAAGTGCGAATGGCAAGCCCGGTATTCACCATGTAATGAGCCGCACGATTAAAGATTTGTTCTGCCGCTTTAAAACATTGCAGGGTTACCGTGTAGAACGTAAAGCAGGTTGGGATACGCACGGCTTACCGGTGGAGCTTGGAGTAGAAAAACAACTCGGCATAACTAAAGCGGATATCGGAAAAGCGGGTGGAATAACTGTTGCCGAATACAATAAACTTTGCCGCGAAGATGTAATGAAGTTTACCGATATCTGGCGCGACCTCACTGATAAAATGGGTTATTGGGTTGACTTGGACAATCCATACATCACTTACGAAAATAACTACATTGAAAGTTTGTGGGCACTGCTGAAAAAACTCTACGACAAAAACTTGTTGTATGAGGGCTACACCATTCAGCCATACTCACCTGCAGCAGGAACCGGTTTGAGTTCACATGAATTAAATCAACCGGGATGTTATAAGGAAGTGAGAGATACATCAGCGATTGCGATGTTCAAAATTATTCAAGATGAGAAATCAAAATTCCTTTTTGATAGCGATGATGAAGATGTACGGGGTAGAAATTTAGCTAAGGATTTTGGCCTGTATGAGGGTGATAATATTTATTTCCTCGCATGGACAACAACTCCATGGACTCTTCCTTCAAACACTGCGCTTGCTGTAGGCAAGGATATAGAATATGTTCTTATTAGAACATTTAATCAGTATACTCATTTGCCGGTTCAAATCATTATAGCGAAAGATAGAGCATTGGGACATTCCCTTTGGGGCATGACATATAACGATTTGTCTTATAAAGATGACTTTACTAACCCACAGCAACAGCAAGTAATTGTAAATTGGATTGAAAAGGGCGAATTGCCTCCTCCAAGTTTTTTTCTGCCGCAGTACTTGAGAGGAGTAACCCAAAATGGTATTGAAATAAGACGACAGATACCATATCATTTTGTCTCTTCATTCAAAGGCTCTCAACTTGAAGGCATCCGTTACGAACAACTTCTTCCCTACACTCAACCAACAGATGGTGATGCATTCAAAGTTGTAATCGGAGATTTTGTAACTACTACCGATGGAACAGGAATAGTTCACATTGCACCAAGCTTTGGTGCAGATGACTTTAAGGTAGCGAAGCAAAACGGTATCGGTTCTCTTACTCTCGTTGACAAGCAAGGGAAATTTGTAGACGAAGTGAACGACCCGATATTTCCGTTAGGTGGTCGTTATGTAAAAGATGCATACTACACCGATGCAGAAAAAGAAAAAGAGTTTCATCTGCAAAAAGAAATTCTGCGCGTCAACAACATCATTCCTGATTTAAAAAATCACATGAGTGTTGATGAATTGATTGCGTTGAAGCTGAAATTGGAGAACAAACTTTTCAAAACAGAAAAATACGAGCACAACTATCCGCACTGCTGGCGCACCGATAAGCCAATTATTTATTATCCACTGGACTCGTGGTTTATAAAAACTACTGCGGTAAAAGACCGGTTGATTGAGCTAAACAAAACTATCAACTGGAAACCGGCACACACCGGTGAAGGTCGTTTTGGTCAATGGTTGGAAAATCTGGTAGATTGGAATTTATCGCGCTCACGCTATTGGGGAACACCGCTGCCAATTTGGAAAAGCCCCTACACAGATGAACTAATAGTTGTTGTAGGTAGAAGGTCGGACTTAATGCAGAGTTCTTGTTTTTATATTGGAGAAAAATTTCTTAAGGCAATCAAAAAACTTATAGTTAATGAGCAAGAACAGTTAAAGATGGAGAGTGTTATAAAAAACACTATACAAAAATTCTTTCCAAGTGATTACGAAGATGGAGTTGAGAAAATTCTTACCAGAAGATTTGTATCTCTTGCATCGAGGAAAGAAGTAACTGCTGACTTACTAATTCAATTTTCTGATGCTACTGAATATTTTGAGGAATATTTGGATAAAGGAGAAACACTTCCTGATGATATGGACTTTCATAAGCCATTCATTGATAAAGTTGTCTTTATAAAAGCCAAAAACAATGGGGATAAATATATACTTGGACGCGTTCCCGATTTGATTGATGTTTGGTTCGATTCAGGTGCTATGCCTTACGCGCAATGGCATTATCCATTCGAGAACGAAGAAGTTTTCAAAAAGAATTTTCCTGCCGATTTAATTGCAGAAGGTGTAGACCAAACACGCGGTTGGTTTTTCACGTTGCATGTGTTGGGCGTAATGTTGTTCGATTCGGTGGCTTATAAAAATGTAGTGAGCAACGGTTTGCTGTTAGATAAAGCCGGCAATAAAATGAGCAAGCGTCTCGGCAACATCATCGACCCGTTTGAAACGCTTGAAAAATATTCTGCGGATGCTACGCGCTGGTATATGATGCGCAACAGCGACCCGTGGGATAACATGAAGTTCGACATGAACGGCTTGCAGGATGTTATGCGTTCGCACTTCGGCACGTTGTATAACACATATGGTTTCTTCGCGCTGTATGCAAATATTGATAATTGGAAAATTGATGAGCAAAATATTGTTCCGGTTGAGCAGCGCCCTGAGCTTGACCGCTGGATAATTTCAAAACTTCAGTCGCTGGTAAAAGAAGTTACTGCGCAGTTTGAAGATTACGAACCAACCAAAGCAGCACGCGCTGTAGAAAAATTTGTTGATGAAGATTTGAGCAAC
>CAIYOV010000248.1 GCA_903927935.1 uncultured Bacteroidota bacterium
ATTCATGTTTCGCTTTCGCATATTAAAGAAACAGCAGTTGCCTTTGTAATAATTGAAAGTAAATGAGAATAGAAACGAAACCACTTTCAGATATAAAATCCTTTCAAGAGCATAAATTGAAAGAGCAGTTAACATATCTAAATACTAATTCGCCTTACTACAAAGAACATTTTGCGAAGCATAACATTGAAATTGGAGCAATACACACAATTAATGATTTAGTTCAAATACCTACCACTACTAAAGACGATTTCAGTAATCATAATTTCGATTTTCTCTGCGTACCGAAAAATAAAATCATTGATTATTCCACTACATCCGGCACCACAGGTTCCCCGGTTACAGTAGCACTTACCGAAAATGATTTGCAACGTTTGGCTTATAACGAAGAGCAATCATTTATCTGTGCGGATGGAAAGCCAACTGATGTATATCAACTCATGCTTACACTCGACCGTCAGTTTATGGCGGGCATGGCCTATTATCTCGGCATCAGAAAATTAGGGGCAGGAGCGGTGCGCGTTGGTCCAATTTCCCCGCAAATGCAATGGGATAATATTATTCGCTTCAGACCAAATTCTATAGTTGCTGTTCCTTCGTTCATTCTAAAACTAATTGATTACGCTGAAGCAAATGGAATTGATGTAAATAAATCCGGTATTGAAAAAGCGATTTGTATTGGAGAACCAGTTCGCCATGCAGATTTAATCCCAAATAGTCTTGCAAAGAGAATTCAGGAGAAATGGAATTTGAAACTATTTTCTACTTACGCTTCAACTGAAATGCAAACGGCTTTTACAGAATGCGAACAGGGGAAAGGCGGTCACCATAATCCAGAATTGCTGATTGTAGAGGTTCTGGATGAAGATGGGAAACAATTGCAAGCAGGAGAATTAGGAGAAGTGACTATTACCAGTTTAGATATTGAGGGAATGCCTTTGCTACGTTATCGCACGGGAGATATTTGTTGTTATTATGATGAACCTTGTGTCTGCGGCAGAAATACCATTCGCCTCTCTCCAGTGGTTGGAAGAAAGAATCAAATGATAAAATATAAAGGCACTACTATTTTTCCGCCTTCTATTTGCGATGCATTAAGTGCTGTTTCAGAAGTGAAGGATTATGTAGTGGAGATTACAAAGAATGATTTGGATGCCGATGAAATTCAGATTCATATTGTGCTCTCAGAGAATTCAGATGTTGTCATGCAAAAAATTAAAACGGCTCTACAGTCAAAACTACGGGTAACTCCTTTGCTCAACTTTGTTTCTTCCCAATATCTGCAAAACATGCGTCCGGTTGAAAGCAGAAAACCATTGATGATTTTGTTCCGTTAATCAGCATTTGTTTTATCGTAATACATTTTCTTCTTTTGATTTATTCAAAAACCAAAGAATATAATCATGAAGAAAAATTTTCTGCTTTTAACGGCAACTATATTTATCTTTTCATTGTATGCACAGGACGCCAAGAGCATTTTCAGTGCAGAGAAAATTGTCTTTTATGGTCTTGATTTTACCAAGGCAAAATTCGCTCTGCCGGATGCCAAGCCCGATGATATTAAGAACAATCTTTTTAAACAATGGAACGATAATGTTTTTAGCGACAACGGACGTTTTAATAAAGAATCAGCTTTTAAGAAATTAACTGTTTATGGAGAGCCTTCGGTTGTTGAAAAAGGGAACGCAACGGCAAATGCAAGCAGCCTGGCTGAAAAATATGAGAAACCATTAACCAAAGGAGAAATACAAAGCGCGATTAGCGAATATTCCGGTGGTACACGAAAAGAGGGATTGGGTGTGGTATTTCTTATAGAGAGTTTTAGTAAGAAAGATAAAAAGGGAATTGCCGATGTGGTGTTTTTCGATATAGCAACCCGCAAGGTTTTATTTTATAAGCAAATGATCGGTGAACCTCGAGGTGGTGGGCTTAATAATTTCTGGATGGGCTCTATACAGGTAATGTTCGACAACATGGCGAACAGTGAATTTGAAGTCTGGAAAAAAGAAGTGATCGGCAAATAATTTTCTTTAAATATTCTTTTACACAAAAGTCTCTGACTAACAGCAGAGGCTTCGTTTTTTACAGGTATAAGGCCGAGAAACCAAACAATTTCCTTTATTTGCCTGCTATTTTTGAAAGATTTATGTACGACCTGATTAAAAAATTTCCGGGACAGTTACGCAAAGCCATTGCAATAGGAGAGAAGGCAAGTTTTAAAACAACTTTTTCATCCGGTATTAAAAACATACTTGTGTCGGGTCTTGGCGGCTCCGGCATTGGTGGAAATATTCTGAGTGAACTTTTGCGCGAAGAATTGAGCGTTCCGGTGGCTGTAAACAAGAGTTATTTTCTTCCCGCGTTTGTTGATGCATCTACACTGCTTATTCTTTCTTCTTATTCGGGTAATACAGAGGAAACCGTTTCGTGCGCAAAACAAGCGATAGAAAAGGGACTTCGACCAATTTGTATTACTTCGGGTGGTAAACTTGCGGAAGTGGCAAAGGAAAATAACCTTGACCTGATTCTCATTCCTTCTGGTTTTCCTCCACGGGCTTGTCTTGGGTATTCTTCTACACAATTATTTTTTGTATTGAAGCATTATGGGCTTACCGGTGATTTATTTATTTCAACTATCTATAAAATTGCCGAACTTCTTGAAGCAGAACAAAGTAAGATAATGGAAGATGCTGAGTTTTTGGCTGAGAAACTTCTAAGGAAAGTTATTGTTCTTTATGCCGAAGATAAATATGAGAGCACAGCTTTGCGATTGAAGCAACAGATAAATGAAAACTCAAAACTGCATTGCTGGTATAATGTAATACCGGAAATGAATCATAACGAGTTAGTGGGATGGCGCGAAGCAAATGACGCGCTTGCAGTTGTAATTTTGAGGGCCGATGATGAATACCACCGGAATAGAGAGCGCATTCTTTTTAAAAAAGATGTTATCGTAAAGCTTTCGGACAATGTGTATGAAATTGATGCAAAGGGCGAGGATACTTTCGAAAAACATTTTTATCTCATTCACTTTGGTGACTGGCTCTCTTATTACTTAGCTGTTAAACAAGGTTACGACCCATCGGAAATTGATGTGCTGATTAAGTTGAAAGGGCACATGAGTTCCATTCAGTAAGCAGGATTGGTAACTTGCAGTCTTTAACGCGCACATGAAAAAAGAAATAACAGAAGATGATGAAGTAGTTTCTGCCGAGGCAGAAGCGAGTGATGTATTGGTGGAAGAGGTAAAACTTTCTGTTGATAAAGGACAAAGTCCTATTCGAATTGACAAGTTCATTCAAACATTTTTAGGGAATAATGTAAGCCGCACAAAAATTCAAACAGCTGCCGATGCCGGTAGTATTATGGTGAACGGAAAGCCGGTGAAATCGAATTATAAAGTTCGTCCGGCTGATGAAATTTTGTTGCTGTTGCCAAAACATCAGGAGAATTACGATCTAATTCCTGAGAATATTCCGTTGGATATTGTTTATGAAGATGATGATGTAATTGTCATTAATAAAGCACCTGAAATAGTAGTGCATCCCGGTTTGGGAAATTATCGCGGCACTTTGGTGAATGCTGTGTTGGGTCATTTCCAAAATCTTCCGAAAGGCAAAGAAGATTTTCGACCAGGTTTAGTGCATAGGTTAGATAAAGGAACTAGCGGTTTGATTGTTCTTGCAAAAACTGATCATGCATTGGCGCATCTTGCAAAACAATTCTTTGATAGAAAAACCAAACGGAAATATGTAGCGTTGGTGTGGGGTGATATGAAAGAAGACGAAGGAACCGTTCAGGTAAACATTGGGCGCGATACGCGCGAACGGATGCAGATGCAGGTGTATCCCGAAGGAGAAGCAGGTAAACATGCGGTTACTCACTATAAAGTAATTGAACATTTGAATTATGTTACGCTGGTAGAATGCCGTTTAGAAACCGGTCGCACTCACCAGATTCGCGTACACATGAAATACATTGGACATACTTTATTTAACGATACCCGTTACGAAGGCAATCGCATTTTGAAAGGAACTGTATATGCCAAGTACAAGCAGTTTATTGATAATTGTTTTCAATTGATGCCACGTCAGGCACTTCATGCAGCTACACTTGGATTCATTCATCCGGTTACCGGTAAAGAAATGTTTTTCGAATCTCCTTTGCCTCCCGAGTTTCAGGCAGTGCTGGAGAAGTGGCGTAAGTATTGGAGTAATCCAAACTCACTTGCTAACCACGAAACAGCAGCAGAAGAATAGAAAGATTTCTTACAAAAATTTACTTACTCAACTTCTTTATTCTGTCTAACCTCGGTTTTTCGTTTTGTGCAAGATGAGGATCGGCCGAAAGAAGTTCATATGCTTTCTCAAAATGGAAGGTAGATTTTAGCTTGTCATTCTGAAGTAAAAATAATTCTGCCAGTTCTTCATGCACATATCCATCGTGATTATCGGTTTCCACCGATTCTTCAAACAAAGCCAGTTGAACTTTTAGAGCATCATCGTTCCGGTTAAGGGCACGGAGTGTACGCGCCACACACCATTTGGCAATAAAAATTTGTTGAGATTGTTTATTGTCTTCACGCCACTTAAGTGCGCGCAAAAAAACACTGAGCGCTTTTTCGTATTCGCCTTTATCAAAATAGCTCCAGCCTAAATTATTGTAAAGTGCACCCAGCCAGCTTTTTGCGCGCTCCTGCTCCGAGTTTTCGGCAAAGAGCAAAGCGTCTTCGTTAATACCCACTGCTATGTCGGGTGAAGATATAATGGCCAGCATATGCATGGAATCTATGGCATAATAATCTTCGTTCAGGTTTTGCGCAATATCCAGAGCGCTGCGGAAACATATTTCGGCATTGCGCTTATCACCCGCGCTATTAAATGTACGACCACGCTCCAAAAAATAACGGATGTGTTCTATGTTCTGCTCCTCGGCTAATTGAGGAGCCACCTCATCCAGTATCACATGTGCCTCGTCAAACTTGCGTTGCAGACTTTGCGTGCGCGCCAGTTGAGTGAGTAACTGTAAATGCTCTGAAAGGTTTTTTTTGGGTGAAGTTCCTTTAAGCGCTTCGCGAAATTTGATTTCGGTTTCTGCGGGGTCACTGTAGTTCCAAAGTTTCTCGTATGCTGTCATTTGATCTTGTGATTAAAGCCTGAGTTTAATTTAATGCCTGTTCTATATCTGATATGATGTCTTGGATTGCTTCAAGACCTGCAGAAATTCTAACAAGCCCCGGTGTAATTCCCGCAGCAAGTCGTTCTTCTGAGGTAAGTTTGCTGTGTGTGGTAGATGCCGGGTGAGTCGCGATGGTTCTTGTATCCCCCAAATTAGCCGAGAGAGAAAGCATTTTCAAAGTATCCAGAAATTTCTTGCCGGCTTCAATGCCACCTTTTAATTCAAACGCTACTACACCTCCACCTTTCGTCATTTGTTTCTTTGCAATTTCATACTGCGGATGCGATTTCAGAAACGGATATTTTACCCAACTCACTTTTTTGTGCAACTCGAGATACTCTGCAAGTTTCATTGCGTTTTCACAATGCCTATCCATCCGTACTGCCAGTGTTTCTAAACTTTTCGAAAGTATCCATGCATTGAAAGGAGAAAGTGCCGGTCCTGTGTTGCGTGCAAAAACATATATTTCTTTTATCAAATCTTTTCTCCCCACTGTAATTCCGCCAAGCACACGACCCTGACCATCCATAAATTTTGTGCCGCTGTGTATAGATAAATCGGCTCCGAATTTTATTGGTTGCTGTAAATACGGAGTGGCAAAGCAGTTGTCGATTATTAGTATGAGATTATGTTTTTTAGCAAGAGCCCCCAATATTTCTAAATCAATTATATCTACAGCAGGATTGGTTGGCGTTTCAGCATATATTAATTTAGTATTAGGCTGAATCAGTTTTTCCCAGGCTCCTACATCATTTACATCGCCATATGAAGTAGTGATATTCCATTTCGGGAAAAACTTTGTAAGTATCGTATGAGTGGAGCCAAATACCGATCGTGCGGAAACAATGTGGTCACCACTTTTAAGTAGTGCTGCAAAAGTTGAGAATACTGCAGCCATTCCAGTGGCAAAAGCAAATCCATCATCTGCTCCTTCCATTTTGCAAATCTTCTCAACTAATTCACTGCAATTAGGATTGCTGAACCGAGAGTAAATGTTGCGAACTTTTTCTTCGGCAAATGAAGAACGCATGTCCTCCGAATCTTCAAATACAAAACTACTAGTGAGATAAAGCGGTACTGAATGTTCTAAAAACTGAGTTCGTTCAACCTGAGTACGGATAGCATCTGTTTCAAAATTATTTTTCTTTTTCATGCTTACGAATTTCAAAAAAATAAACGAACTATTTTATATTTGTTGTATGAAGGAAATTTACATTTCTAACTCTTGTAGTTGTTGATTCTGTATCAGCTTTTTTCTTTGGTTTCCTTTTTGCTAAAATCAAATCATTAAATCATGTTAGACGTTTTACGCCATCCGTGGCATTGGAGTATTGCAGGTATTTTAATTGGCTTAACTGTGCCGCTACTTTATTTAATAGGAAATAAGCCATTCGGAATTTCTTCTTCATTCCGTCATATTTGTGCAGCGTGTTTACCTAACAATGCGAATTACTTTAATTACGAATGGAGGAAGGAAACCTGGAATATTTTCTTTGTGATAGGAATTCTGATTGGGGGCATTGTTGGTTCCACCATTCTTTCTAATTCTGATCAATTTGTAATAGCTTCTTCTACACAGGAGCAATTAGCGACACTGGGTATAAATGACTTTACTAAAATAGTGCCGACAGAAATTTTTTCCTTCACCGGTTTGTTCACTATCAAAGGATTCATATTAATAGTTGTTGGCGGATTTTTGGTTGGCTTCGGAACACGCTATGCAGGTGGTTGCACTTCCGGACATTCTATTACCGGCATATCTAATTTTCAACTATCGAGTTTAATAGCCACAATTTGTTTTATGATAGGAGGATTTATCACTACATGGCTTTTTCTGCCAATTATTTTCAAACTCTAATACTTAAATAATATGAAAAAAATAATTGAAGAAGAAGGAACGAACCACCAATTGACCGGTGAAAGCCTGACGTCAAATCTGAAATATATTTTGATTGGAATCTGCTTCGGAATCGTGTTTGTGAAAGCTGAGATTGTTTCATGGTTCCGCATTCAGGAAATGTTCATGCTTGCTTCGTTTCATATGTATGGCGTGATAGGAACTGCGATAGTTGTGGCCACAATTTCAACGCTTGTTATCAAAAAGTTAAACATCAAAACTATTTATGGCGAAGAAGTAGTTTTCAGCGAGCGTCCGTTTAACAAAGGAAATATTATTGGTGGACTGCTTTTTGGGTTTGGATGGGCTTTAACCGGGGCCTGCCCGGGGCCTTTGTATGGTTTGGTAGGAAGCGGGTTTCCTGTTTTTATTGTCGCATTACTAAGCGCTGTTACTGGCACATATGTATATGGCATTTTGCAGGATAAACTTCCACACTAAACATCAATTAATCTATCTTAGCCACAAACACGTCTATATGGTCGTTCAATTTGACTTTAATCAGATTACTGAGTTTTACTTTGCCGATAACATATTTGGTATTATTGCTGATGAAACGCTGTGATATATCATGTACCTTAAGTTCGTCTAAGATATTTTCGCTCGAGTAGCGGATATATAGATTTAAATCATGGTCGTTGCTAAAAGGCACGGCTCCGTTTTGTTTTACCTTTTTATATTCGTACCGGTAGTTGTAGCTAAGTGCTGCAATATCGGAGAGAACTGCTGAACCAGTAGGGTAACTACCTGCACCTTTACCGAGGAAAAACTGTTTGTCGGAAAAAGCTGCACCTAACTGTACTGCATTGAACTCGTTACGTACATCGTAAAACAGATCGTGAGGCTTAATGAATTTTGGAATTACATAGCTCACTACTTTATCATCGGTGCGATAAGTGTGGGCAATAAGTTTTATTTTAAAACCTTTTTCACGGGCGTAAGTAGAGTCTGCCACCGAAAGGTTTTGTATGCCGAAATTGAAAATGTTTTCAGGTTTTATAATTAAACCGAAAGTATGAAGAGTAAGAATGGTGAGTTTGTATTTGGCATCGAAACCTTTTACATCAAGAGTTGGATTGCTTTCAGCAAAACCGAGTTGCTGTGCCTGTTTCAGTGCTTCTTCGTACGAAAGATTTTCTTCGGAAGTTTTGGTAAGAATATAATTGGTAGTGCCGTTGCAAATACCTTCGAGCGAGTCAAGCAAATCGTTGTCGTAGTACTCTTCAAGGTTCCTGATAATAGGGATACTTCCACAAGCGGATGCTTCATATAAAAAGGGAACGTTGTGCAGTTGTTGCAGGTCGTAGAGTTCCTGCAAGTGTTCAGCTATCATTTTTTTATTGGCTGAAACTACTGCCTTTCCTTTTTTGAGCGCGGTAGAAACAATGTCGAATGCTTCATCAGCATTATCAATCAATTCCACTACTACATCTAACGAATCATCATTCAGAATTTCGTTTTTGTCGAACGTGAAAATTTCTGCCGGCAAGTCCCTCTTTTTTTCACGGTGCTTTACGGCAATGCGAACAATTTCGGTGTTCAATCCTTTTGTTTTGTGCAGCACATCATATAAACCGTGACCGACTACTCCGTAGCCAAACAATCCTATTCGTAGTTTTTTACTCATAATTTTAAGTGTTGTTTTAATAATTCTGATATCGTTTTTGTTTCAATTAAAAATCCGTCATGGCCGTAAGGCGAATCAATTTCTTCGTACACAGCATCGGTAATATTTTCTGCAATTTGCTTTTGTTCTTTTACAGGAAACAAAATGTCGGAAGATATGCCCATGATTAATGTTTTCGCTTGAACATTTTTAAATGCTTCTGCCAGTGAATTTCTATCCCTGGCTACGTTGTGCGAGTCCATTGCTTTGCTAAGGGTGTAATATGCATCAGCATCAAAACGCTTTTTCAATTTCTCGCCTTGATAACGTTGATAACCGGCCGCTTTAAAAGCGTCAGTCTTGTATTCTTCATCTGTTTGTGTCATTTCGTACATGGTGTGATTACGGTAAGAAAGCATGGCAATGGCTCGGGCTGCTTCTAAGCTTCCGCTTTCTAATGCCATACGCTGTGCCTCATTAAATGCTATGCCCCAGGCTGAATGCCGTGCATTAGTAGCAATGAGAAAAAGATTTTTGATAAAAGTTGGGGTAGAGATAGCCCATTCCATAGCCTGTTGCCCGCCCATAGAGCCACCACATAAAAGATGAATGGATTTTAACTGTAAATGTTCTGCCAGCAACCGGTGAACATTTACAATATCACGGATGGTGATGTGTGGAAATCTTTTGCCGTATTTAGTATTCGTGACAGGATTCACACATCCTGGACCGGTTGTGCCATAACATGAACCCAAAATATTGGCGCATATGACAAAATACTTACTGGTATCTAAGATCAAACCTTCGCCAACCATAGCCGGCCACCAGTCCGCCACATCAGCATTGGCCGTTAAGGCATGGCAAACATAAATTGCATTGTCCTTTGCCTCATTTAATGCTCCATAGGTGCAATAGGCAACCTCCACCTCCGGTAAAGAGTTGCCGCTTTCTAATTCAAAGCGTTGCGTATGCTTAAGTTTATTGCTGAACATAATTAACGTAGAAAATACTGAATGAAAAATATCCCAAGCTTCGGTTAATCAATGATACATTGGTTTCCCGTTTTTGTCCTAATTCTCGCATGACATATGCTCCGGCTTTACCGTTGTTTTGACGATTGTTAAGAAATATATGTGAATCTACCTTCATAGTGATTTTTTTAAGAACAATAAAATTTTAAGAAAACTAAACGGAAAGAACTATTGTATTAGCATATACAACAGCAGCAACACATGACGTGTTTAACAATAGAAATTGTGAGTGTGCCTTTAATCATTATTAGGCAAATAAAAATTTGTGTAGCTAATTTTCCAAATTATTTAGTGTTTAATTTTTTCCTGCTGCTGTAAAATTCTTAAATGAATAGGGTTCTGATGCAGTTATTTCCAAGAATACAAGCCATAATTTGTAATTTTTAAATAACAAAGCGGAACAAGTGCGATACAAAACGAGTATTTAATAGTGTTTGTTTATTGTCATTGAAAAACCATTTTTATGAAAAGAGAAACTTTACGAAACGATTTGTTTTTATACGACCTTACTATACGCGTTCTTGCATTTTGGGCAACCATGCTTTTTTCGCTGTTGTTTTTTACAGGAGCTAAAGCAAATAAGAGTACGGATGA
>CAIYOV010000249.1 GCA_903927935.1 uncultured Bacteroidota bacterium
AGGTGGAAGAATGTTAAGGAGTAAATCATCTGATTTTCTTTTTTCGGTAGCGATCAACCTTGTATCATTTCGTTTTTGTACAAAAGCAAAAATGGAAAGTGCGGCAATCACAGCCAATAAACCAATACCTATGAAAGACGCTTTCTTCACTAATTTTTGTCTCTCAAAATCAGCATTTCTTTCTGCGTCCTTTTTGTCTTGCATGGCCTTTGCAATCTCGCGCTCCTTTTCAAAGTTTGCTTGCAATTCAAGCTGGGTCATTTTCTTCGACAAATCTTTTGTGTGATTTGCCTCTGACAATTTGTGAAATTTTACATGGTATTCTAGGGCCTTGGCTTTATCTCCTTTATACAAATAAGCATAATAAAGTGCCTCTGCCGAACTTTTTTCCAAATCGGTTTCTCCAATTGTTTTTCCTTCTTGCAACGACATTTTAGCAAGGTCAATGGCCCTGTCGTATTGTTTTTCACTCAACAGAATAAAACATAGGAGCAGCAGGCTGTGGCTAAAGGAAGACATAGAGCCCGTTTCCTGAAAAATATTCATTGCCTGCTCAACATAGTTCTTTGCTTCGGTCAAATTTTCTTTATCATAATAGATAGATGCTATCTGTTGTAAGCAACTAGCTTTATTATTGAGATTACCGGTTTCTTCTGAATGTTGAATGGCTTCTTTGTATTGGGCGATAGCATCATCCAATTTGCCCTTTTTATATGATTGATTTGCCAACTCAAAAGTTACGGTTCCATACCATTCTTTAAAATTTACCTCTTTTGCAACTGATAATGATTGGGTATATAATTCTAAAGCTTTATCGTCCTCGCCCAATGATTCATATATAGAAGCCTTTCCATCTAAGCAGCGTGCAATATTTTTTTTGTCACCAATTTTTTGCGCCAGAAGAAGAGCGCTTTGATAAAGTTCTAGTGCTTTGGCGTATTGCCCCTGATTCAACTCTAAATTCGCCAGCCAATATTTACAGAATGAAATTGAAGAGGTGTCGTTGATTTGTTCGCTAAGTGCTGCTGCCTGATTGATAAGAATTCTTGCTTTGGCGTATTCGTCAATCTTATAATTAGCCACACCCATTAAAGCCACCGCCTTTGCCTGCCCTTTTTTATACCCAATATTTTCTGCCGTTGACTTTGCATTTCCGGCAATCACCAAACTTTCTTTTGGCTTTTGGTTGAGCAACATTTCAGCTTTTTGATTTTGCTGGTCAACGTTTACTTGGCTTTCTGCGAATGCAAAAATTATGAGGAGGAGATTAATAAAAAGTAGTGGGAAGAATTTCTTCATCAACCGAATTTAAATTCAATATAGCAACAAATCAGAATTAACAAAAAAAGAAAATGAAACTCAAATTACAAATCGAGACGAAAACAATTGTCATTTTCCAATAAATTTTAAACCGGTTTAAATTGCTCGAATCCCTGTTTGCAATTAAAGCAGAATCTGATGGCCCGGCAAAGTGTTGAACCAAATGCTGAACGCAAAGTAGTATCAGTGCTGTGGCAGTGAGGACAACGAACTTGATTTAGTTGTTCTAAGGTTAATTCGTTATCGTTCAACATAACAGGTGGTGCAAGACCAAATTTTTCTAATTTAATTTTTGCAGAAGGTTTCATTCTGTCGCTCGTCCACTTGGTTTCAAAATCAACTTTTACTTCAATTTCAGTAAAACCAAGGTTCAGAATTTCTTCACGGATAGATTTTTTGATAAAATCAATTGCGGGGCAGCCAACAAAAGTTGGAGTCATTGTAATGCGGATTGTGGATTGCGGA
>CAIYOV010000250.1 GCA_903927935.1 uncultured Bacteroidota bacterium
CGTCAACTGTTTATATTGCTCGGTGAAGTTGCTTTGTTCGTCCTGAATTTCAATCATACTTTTCGTCAACCTATCTGCTTTCCTTTCTAATTGCAGCAAAGCCAGGTAGGGATTCTTTCCGCTTACAGCAATTACCTCGGTGAGCTTTGTTACAAGCAACTTCTCCTCTCCTGCTATTGTTTCTATTAATTGAAAATTGAAAGCCGGTATCACTAAAAATACTTTCCCAGTTGGAGCAAGCAGCCGGTTTATTCCTGACATCAGTTCCTGATAACTTAAAGCCACACTGTGTTTGGCAATGTTCTTTTGCTGATTCTCTGTTTTAAAATCGGCAACAAAGTAAGGTGGGTTGGATATGATAAAGTCATACTGTTTATCGGGAAAATAATTTTGCAAAGAGGAATGCATGGCGTTTAATCTTTCCGCCCACTCGCTCTGTTCAAAGTTTTCTTTGGCTTGCAGGTAAGCATCTTCATCAATATCTAACGCGTCAATAATTGCTTCACTATTCTTTTGAGCCATCATCAAAGCTATTACTCCGGTGCTGGTGCCGATGTCGATAATGTTCTTTGCTCCGTTCACATCTGCCCATGCACCCAGCAACACACCATCGGTGTTTACTTTCATGGCGCATTTATCTTGCGCAATAGCGAATTGTTTAAATCGGAACACGCGGCATAAATAGAAAAAGCCCGCATCATAAGTGAAGCGGGCTTTTGTATTACCGTGATCTGTTGTTTGCTGACCGTAGTCTATTTCTCAATGAAACTGTTCGGTTTCAGTAGAACCTGCCAATGCAGTAGTAGATGAAGCGCCTTGCTGAACAACGTTCTGAACTGCATCGAAATATCCTGTGCCTACAAACGATTGGTGCTTGATGGCTTTAAATCCGTCTTTCTCTAATGCAAATTCACGTTGTTGTAATTGACTGAATCCTGCCATTCCTCTTTCAACATATGCTTTGCTCAATTCGAACATGGCTGTGTTGAGAGCATGGAACCCTGCAAGGGTAATGAACTGGAACTTGTAACCCATGGCCGCAATTTCTTCGCGGTAAGTGAGCATTTGTTTTTCGTCCATATACTTTGCCCAGTTGAAAGATGGTGAACAGTTGTAAGCCAACATCTTGCCCGGATATTTTGCGTGAATGCCTTGTGCAAATTCGCGTGCCATTCCTAAATCGGGGTTACCGGTTTCCATCCATACTAAATCGGCATACGGAGCATACGAAAGACCGCGGTCAATACCTTGTTCCAAACCGTTCTTTACGCAATAGAATCCTTCTGGAGTTCTTTCACCGGTAATGAATTTATGATCGCGAGGGTCAATATCAGTAGTAATCAAATTTGCAGCTTCTGCATCAGTTCTTGCAATTACCAAAGTAGAAACACCACACACATCGGCCGCTAAACGCGCAGCTACCAGTTTGTTGATCCCTTCCTGTGTTGGGACCAAAACCTTTCCGCCCAAGTGTCCGCACTTTTTAGCCGAAGAAAGCTGGTCTTCCCAATGCACACCGGCCGCCCCTGCTTCAATCATGCTCTTCATTAATTCGAAGGCATTTAAGTTTCCGCCAAAACCTGCTTCGGCATCGGCTACGATAGGCACCATCCAGTCGAGCTGTGGTTCGCCTTCCATATATTCAATCTGGTCTCTGCGCATAAGGGCATTGTTGATGCGCTTTACAACCGATGGAACCGAGTTTGCCGGATACAACGATTGGTCAGGATACATTTCGCTGCCAAGGTTTGCATCGGCTGCTACTTGCCAGCCCGAAAGATAAATGGCTTTCATGCCTGCAGTAACTTCCTGAATGGCCTGATTACCGGTAAGCGCGCCTAAGCCTGCTACCCAATTATCGGTATGTAGACGATTCCAGAGCTTTTCAGCCCCGTTTTTAGCCAGCGTGTATTCGATTTGCACCGAACCTGCAATGTTAATTACTTCTTCAGCCGAGTAAGGACGGTTTACCCCTTTCCAACGCGTGTTGGTTTCCCATTCTTTTTTTAGCGCAAATGCTCTTTCTTGTTTTGTTGCCATTTTTGAATTTATTGTTGATGAATAATGAATGAATTTTAAGAATCGTAGATTTACTTTATCCTTTCCCTTTATTAAGTGTTTATTTTACCGATTATTGTAATCTTTATCTTCACAAATTGTCCTTATTTTGATAATTGCTTCCCCGTTTGTAAAAAAAACTTCCCCGATATTGATAATTCCTTCCCCGTTTGTTAAAGAAACTTCCCCAAAATTGAATATTTCTTCCCCATTTGTTAAAGAAACTTCCCCGATATAGAATATTTCTTCCCCGTTTGTTAAAAATAATCGTGTTTTTTTCGACTACTCAGAACAAGATATTTAAAAGAACGGTCAATTTATTTCTGTTTCGGTTTAAATAAACCGAAAAGAGGTTAAAAAACTAATCTATCTCTTCATAAGCCGGTAAAGTAAGGAACTCTTTATAGTCACCCTGCTGAACCAAACCGTCAAAAATTTCAATAGCCCTTTTCATAGTCGCTGTATTGTAAGCTGCTTCACCTACGTAGGCCTTAACGGCTTCCAATTCCGAAGGCAGAATCTGCTTGAACAGGTCGTAAGTAACCGTTCTTCCGTCTTCCAACTTCGAACCATTCTTAATCCACTGCCAAACCTGGGTTCTGCTGATTTCTGCGGTAGCCGCATCTTCCATCAGGTTATGAATAGCTGCAGCGCCCACCCCGCGCAACCAGCTTTCTATATAAAGAACGCCTACATTGATGTTCATGCGGAGACCAGCTTCGGTAATTGTGCCATCGGGCGGAGTCAGCAAATCTTTTGGCGTATAAACCTCACCTTCGCGCTTAACCGCATAGTTATGCGGGGTTTTCATGTGCTCGTTAAAAATATCCATAGCCACACCCACCAGGCCCGGATGCGCCACCCAGGTGCCATCATGACCGTTGGTTACCTCGCGCAGTTTATCCTGCTTAACCTTATCAATAGCTGCGTTGTTAGCTTCTTCGTTGTTCTTAATAGGAATAAATGCACTCATGCCGCCCATAGCGTGAACGCGTCTTTTATGGCAGGTTTGAATAACAAGTTTTGAATATGAAGCCATAAAAGGAACGGCCATAGTCACCTGTCCTCTGTCCGGAAGAACATAACCCTGAAGGTTGCGAAGTTTCTTAATGTAAGAGAAGATGTAATCCCAACGTCCGCAGTTTAAGCCCGCCATGTGCTCCTTCAATTCATAAATTATTTCATGAAGTTCGAAGGTAGCGGTGATAGTTTCAATAAGCACCGTTGCCTTAATGGTGCCTTGCGGAATGCCAAGTTCGTTTTGAGCGAGAACAAATACATCGTTCCAAAGTCTCGCTTCAAGGTGGCTTTCCATTTTAGGTAAGTAGAAGTATGGCCCTGAACCATTTGCGAGTAACTGCTTAACATTGTGAAAGAAGAACAAACCAAAGTCGAAAAGCGAGCCGCTCATCAGCTCACCATCTACTTTTACATGTTTCTCAGGCAAGTGCCAGCCACGCGGACGAACCATTAAAACAGCCGTCTTTTCGTTCAGTTTATATTCCTTGCCAACTTCGTTCTTATAAGTAATTGTTTTGCGGATGGCATCGCGAAGATTAAGCTGCCCATCAATATTATTAGCCCAGAAAGGAGAATTTGAATCTTCAAAATCCGCCATAAACACCTTAGCTCCGGAATTAAGAGCGTTGATGATCATCTTGCGGTCAACC
>CAIYOV010000251.1 GCA_903927935.1 uncultured Bacteroidota bacterium
AGCTGAATTATATGACGTGCACAGTCTTCCTGCAAATTTTCTGGTAGATAAAAACGGAATCATTATCGGAAAGATGCTGCGCGGAAGGCAACTGATGGCCAAACTCGAAGAAGTCTTTTAGCTATTATTGAATTTATCGTTACGTGCTAACGTACCATACTGGCATATTGTTTCTTATGCAATCGCCCGGGCACAAATGATAGGTCTTTTGTATAATGGTTCTCATTATTATTTTAGAGTTTATTCTGTCCCGTTATTCTGAATTCTAAAGCATGAACAGCGGGGCAGAAATTCTTTGATATCAAAAAATAAAAATGATAGAACAAACAGATCTAGTTGTTAACGAATGGACCTATACTCCACCGCTTGCTTTTGACGATTCTATCGATAAAATAACATCTCATCTCTACTTAGAAGTAATGAAGAAATCCGCCCCCACAAAAAAGGGATTGGCCTGTAGGTTTACGAGTAAGTTTTTCACCGGGGATCATACCATCCTGCTGTATGTAGCAGAAGATTCGTATGTGATAGATTTAGCGGATAGTGTAGATGCAAATGAAATTCATAAAATGATCAGTAATTCCTATTCTAAGTTCAGAGAAAAGTATGAATTTCGAAAACTGGGCACTATCCTACAAGATACTCCATTAAATATATTGGATGAGTCAAAGATTAATACAGGCGCAATTGTTCCTTTGCTTAACTAGCCGAAATTTAACATCAATGCCGATTGGGCAAATCTGTAGTAAGTAACGTCAATTTGTAACCACTAACATAATCACATTTACTTCTATATTCGCTCACATGCTTTGGGTTATTCTTGCAATTATATTGGTTGGTTTAGTGTTGGTGTTTCTCGAAATATTTTTGATACCGGGCACTACACTGTTTGGTATTGTGGGAGGTATAGCACTGGTTGTAGGAGTGATACTCATTTACATTAACTACGGCAACCGCTGGGGAAATATTGCTACAGCAGCTACAGTTGTAGCGGTTTTTGTAGCTGTAATTGCGGGATTCAAAGTAATACAGAGCAACAAGTTGGCGATGAAAGCTGAGATAAAAGGCCGTGTTAATGAGCTCGAAAAAAATCTTTACAGCATTGGCGATAAAGGCACTGCCGTTTCGGAACTTCGCCCCAACGGCAAAGGCATGTTCAACGGTAACAAAATAGATATTTACAGCAACGGTGAATACATTCAGCGTGAAAGTGAAATAGAGATTATTAAAATTACCAACGATAAAATTTTTGTAAAACCAATTAAATCATAACCCATGGAATTACCGGTATTTGTTCTCGCAGGGATAATTGTTTTTGTTATCATAGTTGTTTTCTGGCTTTTACCCATTCCGCTTTGGCTATCAGCAAAGTTTGCCAATGTGCATGTAAGTCTAATGCAATTAGTTTTTATGCGTTTTCGCAGGGTGCCGCCATCTATCATTGTTAACGCCATGGTAACTGCAACAAAAGCGGGTATCCCTATTGAACGTGATTTATTAGAAGCACATTATCTGGCGGGTGGTAACATCAGCAAAGTGGTGCGTGCACTTATCAGTGCAGATAAAGCAAATATTGAGCTCGATTTTAAAGCGGCAACTGCAATTGATCTTGCAGGGCGTGATGTGTTTGAGGCAGTTCAACTTTCGGTAAACCCTAAGGTGATTGAATCACCGCCGGTAACTGCCGTAGCTAAAGATGGTATTCAGCTGATTACCCGTGCACGTGTAACGGTGCGTGCAAATATTAAACAATTGGTGGGCGGAGCAGGTGAGGAGACAGTTCTGGCCCGTGTGGGCGAAGGTATTGTTACCAGTATCGGTTCTGCGGCTTCACATAAGTCGGTAATGGAGAATCCGGATAGTATTTCAAAAGTAGTGTTGGCAAAAGGTTTGGATTCAGGAACTGCGTTTGAAATTCTTTCGATTGATATTGCCGATATTGATATTGGTAAAAATATAGGGGCAAGTTTGCAGATGGACCAGGCTAATGCTGATAAGAATATTGCTCAGGCAAGAGCAGAAGAGCGCAGAGCTATGGCAATTGCCTTAGAGCAGGAAATGAAAGCAAAAGCGCAGGAAGCACGCGCCAAGGTTATTGAAGCCGAAGTACAGATTCCTATTGCTATTGCAGAAGCATTCCGAAATGGTCAGTTAGGCATTATGGATTATTACAAAATGCAGAATATCCAAGCTGATACTTCGATGCGGGAAAACATTGCAAAGAATCCGAACGATAAAAAGTAGATTAAGAAAAAAGGCACAGACAGAAAGAGCGAAG
>CAIYOV010000252.1 GCA_903927935.1 uncultured Bacteroidota bacterium
ACTTATACTTCTGCTACACTGAATGCAGCAATAAACCATGTTACGGTTCCTATGAATTTATATTTTGAATACGATACAACAGCTTTGTTTTCACATTCAGTTCAGGCTACACCGGCATCGGTGAGCGATACCTTACAACATCAAGTTTCGGCTCCGGTTAATACGTTACAACCATTTAGAACATACTATTACCGTTTAAAGGGCGTGTCGGGTGCTAACACCTATTACGGAAACACTGAATCCTTTTTTACAATAACCTTATCGGGGGGCAACAATTTTGAAACCAAAACGGCCACCTATATTACGGATACTTCTGCCAATCTGAATGGCAGCATCAGTGGCTTCTATTATCCCACACCTGTTCAGTTTAGCTTTGAATATGGTGCCACCGAAAATCTAGGCCGCGAAACAGATACCGGATGGGTAAGTGTAAATGATACGTTAGCGCACTACGTTTCAGCCGGCATTACCGCACTATCTACAGATACAGTGTTTTATTATTACCGCTTAAAAGTGGTAGCCGGTGCCAATACGTATTATGGCGACACAAGGCAGTTGTATAAAGGAATAAAGGAAATACCCAACTGGGATTTCCAGCAATGGCAAACTGCCACGGCTTTGCTTCCCTCGCACTGGTATATTTCAACCGATTCATTTGCCCGGGTTGGCGGTCATACCGGTAATTACGCTTTACGGATTAATGGGCCTACTGTTGCTGTTCTTGGGATACCTGCAAAGAAAAAAGTTGTTTGCGGAGCTGCTTTTAATGCACGCCCCGATTCTTTTTCGGTTTACCTGAAATATAATATTGAGGCTGGAGATACCGGATTTGTTGGTATCTACATGTCTAAAAACGGCAATGATGTGTCCAAGCTCACTTTTTATCCTGTTACCGGTAATTCGGCAGGTATTTTTAAGCGCTTTTCTTTTCCCATTTCATATACATCGGCAGCTGCACCCGACTCCATTCTGCTTGCTTTTATTTCGGGCAATCCGTTTTTTGAGGAAACCGGCCAATTGAGTTCACCGGACACCATTTACACAAGGGGCTCCATGACTATTGACGATATTTCATTTAATTCTGCGGCCAACGTGCCTAATTATGATTTCGAAAACTGGTTTAGTTACACCTTTGACAGGCCGGTAGGATGGAATACCGAAACCTATTTTGTGGATTCGGCCGGTATTCCGGCAGTACCCATGGTTTCTAAAGTTTTTTTGAACGAACCGGGTGATTATGCGGTGCAGATTCAAAACATGCCGGTGGGCGGATCATGGATAGGCGGAGCAATGCAAACCTGTGAGAATTTCTTTAAAAACACACCCGACTTTGCCATACATCATAAATATAAATCCATCAACGGTTATTTTGAATTTATGCCTGAATTCGATGATAGTATTATGATTAGAGTTCTTTTGAAAAAGGGTGGCAGGTATGGTGTGCCAATTGGTTCCGGAGAATTGATTTTTAGAACTATGGCTAATTCGTTTACACCTTTTGATATCCTGCTTTTTTATACCGGAGCATTTACACCTGCCGATACGCTTGTTCCTGACTGGGCCAGTATCATGATAGGAAAACCTGACGAGTTGCCTAAAGGGCAATCGAGGCTTATTCTCGACAAACTGACCTTTGATGGTTTCGTTTCGATAGACAGTGTTGAGGTAACAGGTGAGGAAAACACAGGAGAATCTGATCAAAACGGAATAAAAGTTTACCCTAACCCTACTCACAATGCTGTAACTATCGAACTGACCGAACCCGCTACAAACGAAAGCCTGGTTCAGCTATATAGTTTAAGCGGGCAATTGCTTAAACAAATAAAAATACATGCCAATGAATTGCGCACCTCTTTTCCGGTTTCGGAACTCGAAAGCGGCTTTTATTTTTTGCGAATACAATCTGGCGCTAAGGTTTACAATATTAAAATCAGTGTGATAAAGTAAGGAAGTACTACTAGTAGCTGTTAATTATTCGTTCTATATAAAAGAATTAATAACTCAAACGCACATACTGCTTTTTGTGCAATGCTGTATATACACAAAGTGTTTTATCGAAAAACAAATAAAATAGCACGGGTAAATAGTCTTTGTAAATGTTATATCAATTACCGGTAATTGGCAGAGGCGGTTAATGATTTTTTATTATGTTCATTATGCGATTGATATGGAACTTCTATGCGGAAGTGACTGTTTATTATTTACAATTTGAATAAGCTTAGTATGAAAAAATTACTTCCGATTATCCTTTGCCTTTCAGCCAGTATTTTAACTGCGCAACAATGGATGCCATACAACCCAACTTTCAATATTGATCTTAATGCAATATATGTTCTGGGTCCCGGAGCGATAGCTGGTGGGGGAGGCCAGGAAACAAACGATTCGTTTCAAATTATGGTTCACACAGACGATTACGGCCAATCGTGGGTGGAAAACGAACATGACGGCCTTGCCCCCTGGAATAAATCCATTGCCTTTTCCGACCTTGTAAACGGCTTTGGTGTGGGCAATGACGGCCGGATTATTCAAAGCAACGATGGCGGACTTCACTGGGGTTTTGCCACCTACCCGGTAAACCGAGACTTTAATAAAATAGTAAACGTAAATGCTCAAACCTATTTTATTGCAGGAGGTAACCGGAGCAACGATTCAATTCAAACTATAGTAAAAACTACCGATGGCGGAGCAAACTGGGTGGTTGTTTACGACCAACCGGGTCCTTGGCTAAAGTCTATATTTTTTACTGATACACTCCATGGCATAGCCGTAGGAGACAGTGGAGTGATTCTTAAAACCACGAACGGAGGCAGTGTATGGACACCGGTAGTGGCTCCGGTTCAAAGAGACTTTAATGGAGTTGAGTTTATCAATGCCGATACCGGCTATATTGTAGGAGGTAACACGAACCACCGGACGATACTTAGAACCGACAATGCAGGATTAAACTGGACTGTAGTAACAGATTTAACCGGTAGCATTCTGAACGACATATCAATTGCAGACTCAACGATAGCTTACGCAGTAGGTGACAGTGCCACGGTGCTGAAGACAATAGACGGAGGATTAAACTGGACACCGCAGGTAATTGA
>CAIYOV010000253.1 GCA_903927935.1 uncultured Bacteroidota bacterium
CGAGGTCTGAATACGGAAGATAGAATTGATGTTTCATAATGATTATGGTTTATGGTTAAAAAATAAAATGACAGTTATAAAAGAGCAAAGCGGATAGGCCATTCCGGTTTTACAATGGCTGAGAAAGTTTCGGCAGCCATCGATAAATCTTCCGCAGCCACTGAAAAATCTTCGGCAGTGGTTGATAAATGTTTGGCAACCGCTAAAAAAGATTTGGCAATGGCTGAAAAAGATTGGCCAGTCACTAAAAAAGATTCGGCAACCATCGAAAAAGATTGGCCGGCCGTTGAAAAAGATTCGGCAGCCACTGAAAAATCTTCCGCAGCCGCTGAAAAACCTTCGGCAGCCATTGCCAGTACCCCCTTTTTATTTAAAACAGCCTGCATTTGCCTTGTTTTTGTTTAATAAAATGCAAGTTTAGGTAAGGGGCAGATTAGTTTATAGCAAAAAGAAAAATCCGAGGGAAAATGGGAAAATCACCGGTTCTTTTTGGAAAATCCGGGGGGGGTGATGTTTGAACTTTTTCAAAAAAAGACTGATAAAATGACAAAAACGGGGACAGAAAATCTTTGCTGAATTGTTTTTTAGATTTACACGAATGAAGCAGGGTTTACTGTTTTTGGTTTATTGTTTTTTGCTTGCAGTTGGTGCAATGGCTCAAAACCCGGGCGATACTATTTTCAACTATCCCAATATTCACAACATCAATATCACTTTCACCCAAACCGGCTGGTGGGATTCGCTGATGTATTACAAACAACATGCTGATTCATTTAACCTGAGCACCCAGCCCATGATGGGCAATGTGATTTTTGACGGTACGCTGATAGATTCGGTGGGGGTAACGTTCAAAGGCAATGGCAGTTTTTCAGGATACCCCGGTCGAAAAAAACCCATTAAAATTTCTTTCAACCAGTTTGTTCAGGGTAAAAAATTAGAAGGGCTTACCACCATTAACCTCAACAATAATTTTCTTGACCCCACCATGATGCGCGAGAAGCTGCTGCTCGACTTTATGAATGTAAAAGGATTGCCTGCCCCCCGCTGCACCTATGCGCGCGTTTCGTACAACGGGCAGTACGTGGGCTTGTATAAAATAGTTGAGCAGGTAAATAAAGAATTTTGCAAAACGCATTTTAGCGATTGGGGAGGAAACCTGTTTAAAGGCGACCCGGGCGGCTCGCTGGGTTATATAAACAGCAACCCCGCCAGCTACTATCCCAATTATGAATTACATTCTAACACCACCGCCAACGACTGGACCGATTTGGTAAACCTGATTGATAATATCTGCAACACACCGGCTGTAAACTTTTACGATACGCTCGAAACCAACCTGAACACAACACCTGTTATTCAGCAATGGGCGGCCCGCAATCTTTTTGTTGATTTAGATGCTTACTACCATGCAGCCCACAACTATTATTTATACCACAATACCACCACCGGTAAATTTGAATGGTGTACCTGGGACGTAAGCGTTGCCTTTGGTTTTTACCCATTCTTGACGGAAGATTCTACTGTAAAAACAAGTGTGCTTATGGCAAACACTCCGCTAACTATTCGCATGTTGCTCGACACTACTTACAAAACCACTTACCTTAATACCATTTGCGATTACCTGGATTATTTTAAAGAGTCTGTTCTCTTTCCTCAAATTGACAGTATAGCCGCTAAAATTTATCCCGGCATTCTTGCCGAGTCCGATACCAACAAAATGTTTCCCACCCAAACATTTTATTCCACACTCGATTCATTTACCTATCATATGCCTTCGGTACCGCCCAGCGATATACCGGCCTTAAAAAGATTCATCACCAACCGCAGAAATAATGTTATCGCCCAACTCAATTCACTCGGATGGTCTTGCATGCCAACCAATGTAACAGAAACAGCAATTGCTGAATTGCCAATAACCCTGTCTCCCAACCCCGCCACCAACCATCTAAACATAAGCACCGGTGGCATAGCCGTAAGCGAAATAAATATTTACAACACCACCGGTAGTTTGGTAAGCCAAACCAAACAACCGCTTAATAATGTTATTGATATTAGTGCACTGCCTGCCGGTATGTATGTGGCAGTAATAAAAACAAAAGAAGGCAGCGCCATGCGCAAGTGGGTGAAGATGTAGCGCTCTTTTAAAGTGCTCCCGTTAAGTGGAGATTTAGATGGCTTCTGTTATTTTCCGCGCTTAAACTTCAATACTTTACCACAGTCTATTGCTTATGCAAAAAACATCTACCCTGTTTTTGTTTGCCTTTTTATCGCTGTTTGCTCATGCTCAACTCAACCCGGCTGTCACACACTGGCTCATCAACACCAACGGGCAAACCGGTTTTGCAGGCATTGCCACTAACGTGCAGCAGGTACAGTATTCGGCCAACAATGTTTACATCAGCACTACCGATGTTGCCGACTGGATACCCGTGGGCTACGACTGGCCAAATAACCCCTGGTTTGCCCAGAACCAGAACTTCGTTTTTAAAATAACCCTTAACCCGGTAAAGAAACCGGCTAACCAGATTGCCACCGGTTACGGACATATAGGTATTTGGCTCAACGGTGTTTCTATCTACAATCCAAAAGATGCGAAGAGTTATCTCGATTCATCAGTATGGTTTCAAAACGCGTTCTTCTTCGAGCATCTCGATAACGAAACAATGGATAGCTGCCTTGGTCACCCCAACCAAATGCACGAATACCACTTGCACGTTCACCCTAAATGTTTGTGGAACGAAGCTGACAGCACCCATCATGCACCCCTGCTCGGTTACGCCTTCGATGGCTTTCCGGTATATGGCTGTTACGGTTATGCAGATACCAACGGCACCGGTGGCATTAAAAAACTGAATTCGAGCTACCGCTTGCGAAGCATTACCGACCGCACCGTTCTACCTGACGGTACCGTGCTTAGTCCTCTTCACTATGGTCCGCCTTTGTCTGCCTATCCGTTAGGTGCTTACATGGAAGACTTTGAATACGTGCCCGGGCTTGGTGATTTAGATGCACATAACGGACGCTTTTGTGTAACGCCCGAATATCCGCAAGGCATTTATGCCTATTTCGTAACCCTCAATAGTGCGCTGAACCCTGCCTTTCCCTATGTGCTCGGCACTACTTATTACGGAACGGTTCAATTAGGTAATACGGGGCCTAACTCGGGGTATAACACCATCAGTGAAGCAGTGAACGTTTATACCAGTGTAAACGACATTGAAAATAAATTGCTGTTTATGGTTTACCCCAACCCGGCAAACCGGAACCTGAACTTGTTTCTCATTCCTTCTTACAACAGCAATATGTCGGCAGCGGTTTACGATTTGATGGGCAATAAGGTAAAGGAGATAAACAATATTCAGACATCAGTTAACTATACCTTTGATGTAAGCGATGTTGCCAGCGGGGAATATTTTCTGAGCGTATTTACCGGCAGCGAAAGAGTAACAAAAAAGTTAACGATAGCACACTAAATGCATTTACAGATGGCAAGAAAATTACTGCTTACAATTTGCCTTATTACCGGTTTCCTGTGGCGTTCCTACACCCAGCAAAACATCATCCTGATTATAGCCGATGACCTGGGTACCGACTACTGCGGTTTTTACGAAGATGCCAAAGACACCGCCAATATGCCCAACATCAGGGCTATGCTCAGCCGCGGGGTACGTTTTCAAAATTGCTGGGCTAGTCCGCTTTGTTCGCCTACACGGTCGGGAATCATTACCGGTCGCTATCCGTTCCGTACGGGTGTGGGTACCGTAGTTGCAGGTCCCACATCATCCGATTTAGATACCACCGAAATAGCTATCGCGAAATTGCTCAAATACAACGCACCGGTGCATTACTCCACCGCCAATATTGGCAAGTGGCATCTGAACCAGCAAACCAATCAAAAACTTATTTACCCCAACAAATACTTTGGCTACGATTTATACTGCGGAAACTTTCTGGGCGAGTTAACTGATTACTACAAGTGGTATAAAATAACCAACGGAGTGGGCGATACTGTTACTACTTACGCCACTACCGAAAACGTAAACGATGCCATCAACTGGCTGGATACTATTCCTTCTAACAAACCTTTCTTCCTATGGCTGGCTTTTAATGCTCCACATACTCCGTATCACAAGCCACCTGATTCTCTTCATACCGTTCCTGGTCTCACCGGTACCACGCAACAAATAACCCAGCACCCCGATTGGTATTTCAAAGCTATGATTGAAGCTATGGATAAAGAAACCGGTCGCCTGTTTCAGTGGATGGCAGCCAATAACAAGATGGACAGCACTAACATTATCTTTATTGGCGATAACGGCACTGCTAAACGTGTTGCGCAGATTGCCGACACAACTCACACCAAAGGAACACTTTACGAATATGGGGTACACGTGCCCTTCATTATTTCAGGACCTTCGGTAATAAATAAGGGACGAACAAGCAATGCACTGATAAATACTCCCGACATATTTGCCACCGTAGCTGAAATGGCTGGCTACACAAACTGGCAAAACGCAATCCCGGGCAATGTAACGGTTGATTCAAAAAGCTTAATGCCTATTGTAACCAACCAATCCAACGTCATCCACGACTGGATATTCACAGAACAGTTCACGCTTATTGGTGACCCTAAAGACGGCAAAGCTATCCGCAACAAAGATTATAAACTGATTTCCTTCGATGATGGTCATCAGGAATTCTACAACCTTACTGCTGATACCTTAGAAGAAAATGATTTAATGCCAATTGGCTTTACTTCAACTGATTTGACCAACTACAACTATCTCTGTAATCAACTGGCAACACTTGTAGGAACATCGAACTGCTTGTCGGTTGACGTTACAGAACCATCCGATGAAAGAAACAATATCATGCTCTCTCCTAACCCTGCCGGCAACCAGCTAAACATAAGCATAGATGAAAGCCTTTCAGGTGCACAGCTAAATATTTACAATGTAAATGGCGAACTGGAGAAAAGCATTCAACTTTCAACTCAAAACATAACACTAAACACTTCCAATTTTTCTGCCGGGGTGTACGTGGTAGAAATAAAAACAAAAGAGGCGACTGTAATAAAGCGTTGGGTTAAAATGTAACGCGATGGTTCTAATAGCACTGAGCCAAACTAATCGCAACTGAGCAGCGGTGCTATTAATTGCACGTTAGGAACATGCCAACTAAAAAAGAAATACTTTAGCACAATAATTTCGGCCTTCTCCCCCCCATAACCTTACGCGCAATGCCCAGGCAACAGTGCAGAATAGAAAATATTTTTAACCCGATGAAAGCAATTATCAAATATTTAAAAAACCGGGAGCGC
>CAIYOV010000254.1 GCA_903927935.1 uncultured Bacteroidota bacterium
CTCATGCCGAAATGATTGCCATTACTGCGGCATCGAATTATCTGGGCTCAAAATTTTTGGAAGAATGTATTTTATATGTAACGCTTGAACCATGCCTGATGTGCGCCTCTGCTTTAAAGTGGGCGCGTATAGCAAAATTGGTTTACGGAGCCAGCGATATAAAAGCAGGTTACACTTTAATCAAGGGCAAAGTGCTTCACCCAAAAACCGAAGTGGTTAGCGGCATTATGGAAAAAGAATGCGGAACGTTGCTCACTCAATTTTTCCGACAGAAGAGATAACGATGTCGTTGCTTTTTAAAATCCTTTTACATTCGCATTTTCAAAATCAAATTCTAAAATCTAAAATCAATAATTATGGCTTTTTCATTACCGGCATTACCTTATTCTTTCGATGCGCTTGAACCACACGTAGATGCGCGCACCATGGAAATTCATCATGGCAAACATCATAACGCTTACGTTACTAATCTGAATGCCGCACTTACAGGCACCGAATGGGAAAACAAATCGCTGGAAGAAATTCTGGCTAACATTTCAAAACTTCCTATGGCGGTTCGCAATAATGGTGGCGGACACTGGAACCATTCTATGTTCTGGCAAATTATGGCTCCGAATGCAGGTGGAGCACCTACCGGTGAGATAGCCGATGCCATTAACGGTGCTTTCGGTTCGTTCGAAAATTTTAAAACAGAATTCGCTAAGGCAGGCGCTACACGTTTCGGCTCCGGCTGGGCATGGTTATGCGTTAGTTCAAAAGGATTAGAAATTTGCTCAACAGCCAATCAGGATAATCCGTTGATGGATATTGATGGGGCGCGCGGATGTGCAGGAAAACCCATTCTCGGATTAGATATTTGGGAACATGCATACTATCTGAATTATCAAAACCGCAGACCGGATTATATCACTGCATTCTTCAACATTATTAACTGGGGAGAAGTGGCAAAGCGATTTGCTGCTGTCAAGTAGTTTTTAGGTGATTATTTATAAATGAACACTCCCGAGCAATTAGCCGAAAAATACGAACTGTTTTATCAGCAAAATAGTTTCAGCTATCAGCCTAGCGGGTTGTATGAACCGGTGCGCCATATTATGAGCATACCCGGTAAGCGCATACGCCCTATGCTGCTGTTAATGGCTTGTGATATGTTTGGCGGAAACCTGAACGAAGCGCTTAATGCAGCTTTTGCGATAGAGGTGTTTCACAACTTTACCTTGGTACATGACGATGTAATGGACAGTGCCGATATAAGAAGAGGCATTGCCACTGTGCATAAGCAATATGGTCTTAACGCAGCCATTTTATCGGGCGATGTAATGCTTCCGTACGCTTATAAATACCTGATGAACACTAAAGCAGCTAACATTACCGAAGCCGTGAACCTGTTTACCCAAACAGTAATTGAAATTGTAGAAGGACAGCAACTTGATTTAGATTTTGAGAAACGGTTGGATGTAACTGTAGATGAGTATTTGAAAATGATTGAGTTTAAAACCTCAGTGCTACTTGCGGCAAGCTTGCAGACCGGTGCTTTGATTGCAGGTGCCGGTGCCGAAGACCAAAAGAAGCTGTATGAATTCGGGTTGAACCTCGGTTTAAGTTTTCAGATTAAAGATGACTGGCTCGATACTTTTGGCGAAAGCGAAAAAGTCGGAAAGAAAATTGGCGGAGATATTATTCAAAACAAAAA
>CAIYOV010000255.1 GCA_903927935.1 uncultured Bacteroidota bacterium
GCTTGCGCGCTCGGTCGAGAGCCTTGCGACCTATCTCAAAAGGCTTGCGCGCAACTTCAAATCGTTTGCGCGTCATTCCAAATCGTCTGCGCGTTACTTCAACACGACTGCGCGCTAAACCAAATGCATTGCGCGTTACTCCAAATGCTTTGCGCGCCAAGTCAAATCGTCTGCGCGTTACTTCAAACTGTCTGCGCGGCTCCCCAATCAGTCTTCGCGCCAGCTCAACACAACTGCGCGTTTTTGGTAAGCTAATCAACAACTATTAATTTCTAAATTCGTCCGCCCAAACAACTTATGAGCGACTACATTATCCGCAACGCGCAAGTCATTAACGAAGGAAAAATTTCTTCGCAGGATGTCCTCATCCGCAACCAGCGCATCGAGCGCGTGGATGGCAGCTTCGATGTAAAATTTAAAGCCCACGAAATAGATGCCTCTGGCCTGCACCTCATGCCCGGCATTATTGACGATCAGGTGCATTTCCGCGAGCCGGGGCTTACGCACAAGGCCACTATTTACACCGAAGCGCGTGCCGGTATTGCCGGTGGCACTACTTCGTTTATGGAAATGCCCAACACCGACCCGCCTGCCTGTACGTTGGAACTGCTGGAGCAGAAATATGAAATTGCCGGTCGCACATCGCTGGCTAATTATTCGTTTTATATGGGCACCAACCACCACAACTTTGCCGAGCTGATGCGCGTGGACAAAACGAAGATTTGCGGCATCAAGATTTTTATGGGCAGCAGCACCGGTGATATGCTGGTAGATGAACCGGAGGTGCTGGAACGTGTTTTCCGAGAGCGGAACGATATACTGATTGCCACACACTGCGAAGACGACCGGTTGGTGAAACAGCGCCTGGAGATTTATAAAGCCCGGTATGGTGAGAATATTCCGATGGAATGTCACGCTGAAATACGCAACGAAGAAGTTTGTCTGAACTCAAGCTCGTATGCTGTTGAACTGGCGAAGAAGTACAACAGCCGCTTGCATGTGTTTCATCTTTCTACTGCCGATGAGCTGAAACTTTTCCGAAACGATATTCCGCTGAAAGAAAAAAGAATTACCGCAGAGATATGTGTGCATCACCTTTGGTTCGATAAAAGCGATTACGAAAAGTTAGGAAGCAAAATAAAGTGCAACCCTGCCATTAAAGAGACGCATCATAAAAAAGCGTTGTTCGAAGCCCTGCTTGATGATCGGTTAGATGTAATTGCCACCGACCATGCTCCGCATACAGCGGAAGAGAAAGCGAACAAGTATTTGAAAGCGCCATCCGGTCTTCCGCTTATTCAACACTCGCTGAATGTGATGCTGGATTTTTATCAGCAGGGAAAAATCTCTTTAGAAAAGATTATAGAGAAGATGTGCCATGCACCGGCTATCTGTTTTGATGTAAAAGACAGAGGCTACATCCGCGAAGGTTACTTTGCGGATATGGTGTTGGTGGATTTGAAGAAAAGATATACGGTGAAAGACAGTGAAAATGTTTTATACAAATGCGGGTGGAGCCCACTTAATGGAAAAGAGTTTACAGGAAAAGTAATTACCACTTTCGTAAACGGGTATCCGGTTTACCTGAATGAAAAATTTGATGAACGGCAAATGGGTATGCGTTTGGAGTTTCACCCCTAAATCCCCTAAAGGGGAATTGAACAGCCATCACCCCCAACCTCCTAAAGGGGGCTTAGCAGCCAATACAAAAACAACAAAAGGCAACTCGAATGAGTTGCCTTTTGTATTTAAGTCCCCTTTAGGGGATTTAGGGGTTTTTACAATCCTAAATCATACACCATTCTCATCTGCACGCCTTTACTCTTTTTTACCCACTCGATGGTTTTGTAAACTTCGTATTGGTCGCCTAATTCTTCTTTTACCATTTGCATTTTAGCATCGCCAAAGCTTTCAGCAATTTTATCGGCAAACGATTTTTCTTCCGGATATGCTTTGGTGCGATAGTCTTTCAGGTTTGCTTTTTTAGCTGCGTAAGCAATGGCTTCATCCAAGCCGCCAATTTCATCTACCAAACCGTTTGCTAATCCCTGGTTACCGGTCCACACATGTCCTTGGGCAATGGTTTCGATGTAAGTTGTATCGAGCGGTACTCCGTTCACATCTTTGCGAACAGCACTTCTTCCTTCGGCCACGTGTGTTTTAAAAGTGCTATATGTTTTTTCTACGTTGCGCTGTGCGAAAGCAGATTCTTCGGCATCCAATGGTTTGGTCAATCCGCCTAACACACCGTGCTTGGTTACTTTTACTTCATCGAAAGTAATGCCGAGTTTTTCGTTGAAGAACTTTTTAGCGTTCGGCAATAAACCGAATACTCCGATAGAACCAGTGATAGTATTTGGCTGAGCAAAAATCCTATCACCCATACATGCAATGTAATAACCACCGGAAGCAGCAACATCGCCAAACGAAACCACTAAGGGCTTTTCTTTCTTCGCTAAAATCAACTCGCGCCACATAACATCGCTTGCCAGTGCGCTTCCACCCGGAGAGTTTACACGCAACACAATTGCTTTTACTTTTTCATCGTTGCGCAGTTTGCGGATAAGTTTAGAGAAGGCTTCTCCACCAATCTGTCCGTCATTGCCATCGCCATCTACAATTTCGCCTTCGGCATACACCACGGCAATTTTGTTCGATGATTCTAAGTCTTTTTCGAGTGTGGTTGCGTATTTTGCTAAGTCGATTGATTCTAAATCTTTCTTTTTATCTACTCCAACTTTTTCTTTCAGTTTATCAAGCACTTGATCGTAATACAAGGCATCGTCAATTAGTTTCAGTTCTTTATCTTTTGCAGGAGTTTCGGCCGATAAATTATTTACGATTTTGTTCAGGTCGGCAGTATCCATTTTTCTTTCTTTCGCAATGTTGGTGATGAACTGATTGTATACATCGCCATAAATATTCATCAACTGTTTGCGGTTTGGCTCGCTCATGTCGGTGCGGATAAACGGCTCAATGGCGCTCTTGAAAGCACCGCAGTGAAAATCCTGCACTTCAATTCCGAGTTTATCGAACATGCCTTTGTAATACATAATCTCGCGGCCAAAACCTTTCAGTTCCATTCCGCCCTGCGGGTTAATAAAAATCTGGTCGGCAGCAGTAGCGAGGTAATACGATTTCTGATTCAGCACTTCGCCATACGCGTAAACAAACTTTCCGCTCTTTCTGAAATCGGCAAGTGACTGACGGATTACTTCGAGCGTGGCAAGACCGTTGTCGTTCAGTCCGAGTTCCATATAAATGCCTTTGATGTTATCGTCTTTCTTCGCTTTAGCAATACACTCGCGAATCTCGGTTAAGCCAATGGCTTTTTTCTGCGGCTTGAGATTGAAAATGCTCATGCCTGCAAACGGATTGTCGTTCGACTTTTCAGGGATGGCATAATTCAAATCGAGTTTGAGCACGGAGTTAGCGGCAACGGTTGCTTTCTTGTCTTTACCGGCTGCGGCTGCAATGCCGATAAGAATAAAAATGCCGATAAGGCAAAACAGGAACAAGCCTGTGATGGTAGCGAATACGAATTTGAAAAACTGTCCCATACTATTTTTTTGATTTAGTTGCAGTACATTTTTATAATAAAAACAATATTTCTTTCAGGAATAATATTAAAGTAATGTCTTATAATGTCAGGCTATTTGATGTTTATAACTGGGAAAACCATAAAGAAAACAAAAA